>NZ_JAPSJA010000375.1 GCF_031178525.1 Microbacterium sp. | reverse complement strand
GCGGCGAGCTCCCAGTCGGCCCCGTCGATCCGACGGCCGTACGCCACGGCCGCCGCGGCCGCTCCGTGATCCAGCCGCGTCGGGGAGAGCCCCGTGAACCACACCTCGCCGTCCGGTCGCGGGAGGATGCCGGAGTACCGCTCGACCGCATCCAGGAACCACAGGATGGACGGCGAGTACACCTCGGTGAAGCCCGCGTCACCCGACCACGGATCCAGGCACTGGGGGAAGCGATCGGCGACGGCGACCGCGGCGAGGACGGGGTGCGACGCGAGCGCGAGCTCGGCGACGTGTCCATGCCGCTCGAACGCGTGCGGAGCGCGCAGCTGCGCGAGGAAGTTGACGGGGCCGCCCCACGAGTTGCGGGACGCGTCGTGGTCGAAGCGCGGGTCGTCCATCGCGACCGTCGTGAAGCCGTAGTGCGCGAGGAACTTGCGCGTGTTCATCAGGTAGCGCCGCAGCGAGGCCAGGAAGAAGTCCTCGTCGCCGACCTCGTTGGCGAGCACGCGCAGCAGCACGTCGCCCTGCAGGCGCACGAGCTCGCCGCGGCGATCGCGGTCGTAGAAGAACCCGTCGGACTCGTCGAAGCACTGCGCGTACAGCGCATCCAGAGACCGCCGCGCCGCGCCGTCCCACGGCGCCGGGTCATCGCCGAGCTCGCGTGCGATCCGTCCGAGGTATGCGCGCTGGCACGCGACGTTCGAGGTCAGATCCGGCGCCACGTACGGCAGCAGCGGCGAGTCCGGATCCACCAGGCGCGCGTCGGCGTGGAAGGCACGGTCCGGTGCGAACCAGAACCGAGGCGACAGATCGTGACCGGTGTCGAACGTGCAGAACGCCTCGACCCCGCCGGTGCCGCGCGTGTCGCGGTAGCGGCTCAGCCACGCGTCGTAGCGCTCCATGACGGGCCGCATGGTCGCGAGGAGTTCCCGATCCGGCCCGTCCGACAGTGCGGTGAGCAGGTAGTGGTTCCACACGACGCGGGCCAGCGGCGTGACGATCTGGATCTGGCTGTACCCGGGACCGTCTGCCGTCACCTTGTACGGGATGTAGCCGTCGTCGCGCTGGTGCCGCGCGAACAGCAGGAGCGTCTCGCGCGCCACCCCCGGCGCGAATCGGGCGAGCACCTCGGTGCTGATGGTGCCCGTGCTCTCGATCCACGCGCCGTGGTAGACGCCTCCCTCGTTGAGCACGGGTGCGCCGCCGTCCAGCGGACGGATGCACCGCGCGAGCTCTCCGAGGGCGGCGTGCCAGCGGTCCTCGAGCGGTCCGCCCACCGCCGCGAAGCGCACCCGGTTCCGGGTGAGCTCCGCGGCGAGCGGCGACGATGGGATCCCGGCGCGATGGACGGGATCCGTGGCGCGCAGTCGCGCCAGGGCGTCTTCGATCGGGGTCACTGGAGCGCGGCGCCGAGCTCCGAGACCCACTGCTCGGCAGCCTGCTGCGGGGTCATGCTGCCGAACAGCACCTCCGACTCCATGCGCTGCGACAGCTCGTTCATGATCGCTCCGCCGGCGGGCTGCGGCGGTGCGACGACGCCCTCCTCGAGCACGACGTCCACGTACTCGGCCGCGATCTTGCTGGGGCCGTCGAGCGCGGGCGTGACGATCTCGAGCGCATCCGGGTTGAACGGCACGCCGCGGGTGTCCTTGATCAGCTCGATCGCGGCCGGCTCGTGCAGGAACCAGTCGATCAGCATGGCGGCCTCGGCCGGGTGCTCGGTCGCGGCGTTGATCGACCAGAACGCCGACGGCAGCAGCGCGACGCCCGTGACATCGGTGTCGGTCGGCGGCAGCATCATCTCCACGTTGCCGGCGCCCGAGTAAGCGGCCATCAGGTTCGAGTAGCCGAAGGTGATGGCGGCCTGACCCAGCGTGAACGGCTGCTGGTCGGGCGGCAGCGCCCAGTTGCTCGTGACGACCTCGGGGTCGGGCAGCCC
>NZ_JAPSJA010000374.1 GCF_031178525.1 Microbacterium sp. | reverse complement strand
TCCTGCTCGGTCTGGGCTCGTTCCTCGCCATGCAGGCGACCGGATGGGTCGTCGACCGGGCCGGCAGCCGGGTCGCGACCGTCGCGGGCGTCGCCCTGCTCGCGCTCGCCACGCTGCTGCCGCCCCTAGCGTCGGACCCGATCGCGCTGGGCCTGGCGGTGTTCGCGATCGGCGTCGGCAACGGCACGCTCGACGTCGCGATGAACGCGCATGCCGTGATCGTCGAGCGGCGCTACGGCCGCCCGATCATGTCGAGCTTCCACGCGTGGTTCTCGGTGGGCGGCGCGCTCGGCGCGGGCTTCGGCGCTCTCGCGAACGCGCTGGGCTGGGCGCTCCCGGCGCTCTTCGCCGTGCCCGTGGCGATCGCCGCCGTCGCGGCGGCGGCAACCCTTCCCGGCCTGCTGCGGGCTGCGGACGCCCTCACCCCGGCGCCTGACGGGGTCGACGCGAGCGAAGCGCCCACGGGCGGGATCGCGCGCCGTGCCGTCCTGCTCGGTGCGCTCGCGTTCATGCTGATGCTCGCCGAGGGCGTCGCCGCCGACTGGAGCGCGCTGCACACGCGTGATCATCTCGGCGCTCCCGAATCGACCGCGGCGCTGGCCTACGCGGCCTTCGCGGTGGCAATGACCGCGGGCCGCTTCGCGGCCGACCGCGTGTCCGCGCGCATCGGGGCGGTGGCCGTCGTCCGCTTCGGCACTCTGATCGCCGCCGGGGGGCTGCTGGTCGTGACGCTGTCCGGCGCCGTTCCGCTCACGCTGGCCGGCTGGGTCCTGTTCGGGATCGGCCTGTCCGGAGCCGTGCCGCAGATCTTCACGGCCGCCGGTGCGCTCGGTGCGGCAAATGCCGGCATCGTCATGTCCCGGATCGTCGGCGCGGGCTACGTCGGTCTGCTCGCCGGCCCCGCGCTGATCGGCTGGCTGGCCGAGGGCGTCACGCTGAGCGTCGCGATCGCCACACCCGTGCTCCTGTGTGCCGGCGCCGCCGCGCTCGCCTCCGCGGTCGCGACGCCCTCCCGCGTGGAGAGCGGTGAGAGCGTACGCACATGAGCGGGCGACCGACCATCCGCGACGTCGGCCGTGCGGCCGGCGTCTCGCACCAGACGGTGTCGCGCGTGCTCAACGCGCCCGAGGCGGTCCTCCCCGCGACGCGCGCCCGCGTCGTCGCGGCGATCGAGGCCCTCGGCTACGTCCGGGACGAGGCGGCGGCCCAGCTCGCGCGGCGGCACTGAGGCGCGGCGGAACGGTTTCTGCGTTCCCCGGCCCTCAGCCCGCCGAGCGGGCGTGCCAGTCGTCCCAGGTCGCCATGAGCTGATCGATCGCGGCGTGGAAGCGCGCCGTCGCCGCGCCGGGTGTGGTGTCGCCGAAGTAGTGCGTCACCCAGTGCTGCAGACGGGCGGCCGCTTCGGGATCGGCCTGCACGCGCTCGACCTCGGCCACGATGCCGGGCGCGTCCGCGGCGCGCAGCCACTCGCAGGCCGACAGATAGCCGCCCTCGTCGACCTCCGCGGCCGGATCCTCCGGGCGGGTGATGAGCAGCGGCTTGCCGGCCGCCAGGCGGTCGTAGACCATCGCGGAGATGTCGACGATCGCGACGTCGGCCGCGGCGAGCTGCCACCCCAGGTCTGGCTTGTCGTCGTACACGTGGTGCGCCACCGGATCCGCCGCGTTGGCCGCCCTCAGCGCGTCGATGATCCGCTGGTTCGCTGCCCCGAAGTCGGGATCCACGACGCCGCTGCGCGGATGCGGGCGGTAGATCACGCGGTGCCGGCCCGTCGCGAGCAGCGCCGTCACGAGCGCCTCGCCGTGCGTCTTGACCGACCCGTAGTGCGCGGCCGGGCGGTCGCCCTCCCACGTCGGGGCGTACAGCACCACCGTGCGCTCGTCGGGCGTGTACGGCAGCTCGCCCGAATAGTGATCCGCCTGCGGCCGGCCGATCTCGATCGTGCGGCGATCCA
>NZ_JAPSJA010000373.1 GCF_031178525.1 Microbacterium sp. | reverse complement strand
GCGCCGGCATCACGCGGCGCGCGCGCTCTCCACAGCCGTCTCCGGCGCTCCGCCGGGGAAGGGGCTGGGGACGAGGGTCACACCGGCCGCGGACCCTCCGGGGCGTCGTCCCCGTCCCCGCGCGGCGTGTCATCCGACCCGCCCTCATCCGCGGCGTCCTCGTCGGATCCGCCCTCCGCCTGCGCCTCGGTGGATCCCTCGGCCTCGGCGAGCAGGCGCTCGAGCGCGTCGTCCATCTCGTCGCGCTGGGGTGCCTCGCCGCGCGCGTTCGCCTCGAGACGAGCGATCAGGCGCGACGGATCGTCGATGTCGGCAGGCTCCGGGACGAAGTCGGGGGAGTCCCACAGCGCATCGCGCGCCTCGACGCCGACCGCCTCGGTGACGGCGCGCCACATCGCCGCCGCCTCGCGCAGGCGCCGAGGGCGCAGCTTGAGGCCGACGAGTGCTCCGAGCGCGTCCTCCGCGGGGCCGCCGACCGCCCGCCGCCGGCGGATCGCCTCGGCGATGCGGTCGAGGTTGGGGATACGCGAGGTCGCATCCGCCGTCACGACGTCGACCCAGCCCTCGATCAGCGCGAGCATGTTCTCGAGCCGGTCGAGCGCCCGCTTCTGCGACTCGGTCTGCTGCGGCAGCAGCGCGCCGCTCTCGAGCGCTGACCGCAGCTCGTCGAGGTCGGACGGATCGAAGCGCGATGCGAGCTCCTCCAGCCGCTCGGTGTCGATGTGCACGCCGCGGGCGTACTCGGTGACCTGCGACAGCACGTGCAGCCGCAGCCACTTCGCGTGGCGGAACAGCCGCGCATGCGCGAGCTCCCGCGCCGCGACGTACAGCGCGAGCTGGTCGTCCGGAATCTCCAGACCGCGTCCGAGGTCGGCGAAGTTCTGCGGCAGGATGGCCGCCGTGCCGCCCGGCAGGATCGGGATGCCCACGTCGCCGCCACTGACGACCTCGAGCGAGAGCTTGCCCACGACCTGGCCGAGCTGGGTCGCGAACAGCGATCCGCCGATGCCGCGCATCATCTGGCCCGCGTTCGCGACGAGGCCCTGCATCTCCTCGGGCACCTGCTGACTGAGGCTCTCGGTCAGCGCGTCCGCGACGCTCGTCGCAACCGGTTCAGCGAGCTCCTGCCACACCGCGAGCGTCTTCTCGACCCAGTCTCCGCGCGTGATGGCACGCGGCGCCTCGGCGAGGTCGGCGATCGCGGTCGCCTCCGACAGCCACAGGTCGGCGAGGTGGAACGCCTGATCCAGGTCGGCGCGCTGGCCCTGCGTCACGCTGAGCCCGTCCTGATTCGCGATGTGCAGCGCCTGGCGCTTCGTCACGCTCCAGTCGATGCCGTCGCCCGACGTCCGGAACGCGCTCTGCAGGTTCTGCATGACCTGGGACAGCGTGGCCGGGTCGATCGGCATGCCCGTCAGCCGCGCGAGCTGCTCGGGGTCCATGCGGGCGAACTGCTCCGGGTCGAACTGGCTGCCCGAGGCGCCGAAGAGCTGCTGCATGAGCTCGCGGAACTCGTCCTCGGGGGAACGGTCGTCATCTGCCACGTCAGCCGCCTTTCAGCCGGTCGAAGCTCGGTGGTTCTACGCTAGTCTCACCCGTCTTCGCCTACTTCGGCCCTCGCCGCAGACGCCTTACGCCGCTCGCGAACGACGGCGCATCCAGATCCGGCGGGGACCGCGAGGGAGAAGACGTGACGCTGTTCGAAGCGCAGGAGCACGAGGCGCCGGCGCGGGAGCGCTCCATGTCGCGCCGCACGCTCGCCGGCATGTGGGCGGTCGTGATCGCGGTCGTCGTGCTCGTCGTGCTGACCTTCCTGCCGACGGCGTACGTGATCCAGCGACCGGGGCCGGTGTACGACACGATCGGCACCGCCGAGTCGGCCGACGGCGCCGAGCTTCCCCTGATCGAGATCGCGGGCACCGAGACGTTCGACGACACGGCGGGCACGCTCGACCT
>NZ_JAPSJA010000119.1 GCF_031178525.1 Microbacterium sp. | reverse complement strand
GTCCTGCTGCCCGTCACGGTCACCGAGATCCGGCGGCCCTTGTCGGCACCGCGGACCACGTACGTCGATCTGGTCGCCCCGGGGATCCTCTTGCCGTCGCTCAGCCACTGGTACGTCACCGTCACGGGAGCCGGGGCCCAGGTTCCGGCGTGCGCCGTCAGCTTGCCGCCGACCTTGACGGTGCCGGAGATCGTCGGCGTCGGCGCCTTCGTCAGCGAGCCCTTGGCCACGGAGAGGGCGAAGGTCGCGGACGACGGGCGGTGCCCGGCGTCCCCGCTGTAGGCAGCGGTCACGCGGTACTCACCAGGCAGCGGAGCGGCCGCCTGACAGGTCGCGACGCCGGCCTGGATCTCGGCCGTGCACAGGACCTTCTCGTCGATGCGGAACGAGACGGTACCCGTGCCATCGGCCGGTGCGACCTTCGCGCTGAGCGTCGCCTTCGCGCCGTAGGCCGCGGTGGCCTTCGCGACCGTGACCGCGGTGTCGACCGGCACCGGCTCCACAGGCGCGACCAGCTGGCCGACACCCCAGTGCCCGGTGCTCTGATACCCGCGTCCCGTCGGGTCGGCCCAGTTCCGGATGCCGGTGCGGGCGCCGTCTGCCGCGTCGTTGACCTGGAAGTCCAGGCCGTGGAACGTTCCCTCACCGCCGTACTCGAGCAGGGAGATGGCGGCCTCCACGACGTAGCCGCCCTCCACGGTGGAGGTCTGGGACGTCACGCGCGCTTGCTGGTATGCCTCGTCGCCGGTGCCGAAGGAGACGGCGTTCGCGGCGCTGATCCGGATCTGCGAGTCGTCGTACCGGTACGCGCCGTTCTTGGCGTTGCCCGGGTCGACGTAGATTTCGACGGAATCCTGGACCCAGGGGTCTGCACCCGTGACATCGATCTGCGGGTCTGCCACCTCGGCGAGGACGTACAGCAGTTCGTCCTTCCACAGCGTGCGGACCGTCGCCGTCGCGCCGCCCGAGCCCTCGACCTGGACGTCCGTGGTGACCGGGTTCGCCGCCTCCCACAGGTCGTCGTCGACAGCGCCGTCGATGGCAGGCGCGGTCGGGGTGCCGACGACCTCCAGGTACGCGAGCGGCTCGACGAGCGTCAGGGTGCCGAGCACGCCAGGCGAGTTCCACGCCCCGCCGCCCGCGACGCGCACGTCGAAGTCGAGCGTGTCGCCCTCGGCGGCGTCCCCCAGGGGCAGCTGCGCTGCGAGGCGCACGCCCTCGTCCGTGACATCGGCATCGACCGGCACGTCGCCGGTGCCGTCGCCGCGCACCGTGTACGTCGTCTGGCCCACCTGGAGCTCGACCTCCGTCGCCGCGTCGCCGCCGGGCACCTCGACCAGCACCGCGAGGGTGCCATCGCGCCAGCGCGCCTGGAACGCGCCGCCGCCGTCGAGCGCGTGCAGCGGCAGGCGCCGCCAGTCGGGCGCGGCGGGGTCCGTCGGCGCCGCGCCGCCGAACACGTCCGCCGCGCGCAGACGGGACGGCAGCTCGCCGCCCGCCGCGCCGTAGTAGGCGGGCTTGGCCTTCAGGTCGTCGTCGAACAGCAGAGGGGCGCCGCTGGAGTTCCGCCAGCTGCGGCCGTCCGTGAGGCCCCAGACCGTGGCCGAGAACAGATCGTGCTCGCGGAACACCTCGAACGCGTCGCGGTAGTAGTAACCCTGCTCCACGAGAAGCGCCTGTGTCACGGGCGTGCCGGTCGTGACGTCGAGCTCCGTGACCGCCTGCTGCAGCCCCATGCCCTCGAAGCGGTCGAGCGCTCCGGCCAGCGCGGACACCGGCATGGCCAGGCTCACGTGAAACTGGTGCCCCACACCGTCGAGCGGCACGTCTCGGGCGAGCAGCCGCTGCACCAGCGCGGCGTAGCGGCCCTGCTTGCCGTCCTGCTCGGTGTTGTAGTCGTTGATGAACAGGGTCACCGGGCGATCCGACCCCGAAGCCGCGAACTCCTGGTTGAACGCCTCGTCGGCGTACCGGAACGCGAGGTCGATGTACTCCTCGCCGAGGATGCGGTACCACTCGCTGCGACGCAGACCGTCGGCGAACTCTCCGCTGTCCGACACGACCTCGTTCACCACGTCGAACGCTGTGAGCGGATTGGTGTCGGAGCCGAAGGCGCCGTACTCGGCCGCGAGCGTCTCGGCCACGGCGAAGATGTGCGTGCGCATGCGCTCGCGCAGCACCTGCTTGGCCGAGTCGTCCGTGCCGAGCGGCCGGCCGGAGTCGTCCTGGAAGAACCATGCCGGCGTCTGGCTGTGCCACACCAGCACGTGGCCGTACAGGCCGAGGTCGTTGTCCCGGGCGAAGTTCATCAGGGCCGCGGCTTCGGGGTGGATCCGGAAGCTCTCCTCCTCGTCGTACCACGCCTCGGGCTTCATGTGATTCTCGGGCGTGATCTGGTTGAAGTGGCGCAACAGCAGCTCGGAGGCGGATCCGGACGTCTCGCGCGAGTCGATCGCGACGCCGACCGGGAAATCGGTGGTGCCATGGAGCGGCGGGAGGTCCTCGACCACGGCGGGCTCCGAGACCTTCAGCACGACATCGTCGATCAGGAAGTCGCTCGTGTTGGTGCCGTTGTAGTCCGTCTCGAAGTAGATCAGCGCTGATTCGGCGTCGGTCGCGTTGAACTTCGCCGACACCTCGGTCCAGCCCGTGCTCGTGATCCCCTCGAACTGCGCGAGCGTCTTGTAGCTCGTCGCCCCCGCCGCGGTCTCGGCCAGGGTCAGCCACACCGCGTCGACGGGCTGGCCCTCGGCGAAGCGCACGGCGGCCGAGATCTCGTAGGAGACACCCGACTGCAGCGCGCCGCTCATGTCGTGGCCGATGCCGGACCCCTGGCTCGTGCGCCCGGTGACGACGGCCGCCTGGGCGCCGCCGTGGGCGACGTCCGTCAACGCCACAGTCGGTGCGCCGGAGCCGGAGTCGCGTGGCGCCCAGCCGTCAAGGCCCGTCTCGAAGTCGCTGTCCAGGATCACGGTGCCCGGCTCGGGGCCGCCAGAGGGCTGCGTGAGGTCCTCGGTCGTGATCGTGAGATCGTCGAGCAGGTACGTGTAGGCGGCGACCCCCGCGATGTCACCCGTGCCGATGTAGAGCTGGTGCTCCTTGGCGGGATCCGTCGGCTCGTACGTCGCGGTGAGGGTCGTCCACTCGGTCGTGGTGACCGTGCCGTTGCCGCCCCACTGATAGTCGGGCTTGAGCACGAATCGCGCCTGCGTCTCCGGCGTGCCCTCCGCGAGCTTCACCTTGACCGAGACCGTGTAGCGATTGCCGGCCGTGAAGGCGCCGGCGGGCGACTGGATGCCGGTGAAGTCGTTCGCGCGGTCGTTCACCTGGAGCGCGAGGCCGTCACCGTGGGCGACGTAGGAGAGGGTGTCGGATCCGCCGCCGGACGGACTCCAGCTGCCGAGGCCGCTGTCGTCGAAATCGATCGTCTCGACCGTGGGCGTGGCCGCCGCGGCGGGCACCGCGACGGCGCCTCCCGCGACGACGAGTGCGATCGTGCCGGTGAGGGCGCTGAGGGCTGTCAAGAGCCGGAACCTGCGCATGGCGCTCCTTTGCGCTGCGGGAATGTTGCGGGCGCCACCATATTCGCCCCGAAGGAGCGGCTTCGCAATCGTTTTACACGACCGTTACCAAGCCGACGCCGACCCGGCGCCGGGCGCTCCGGTGCTCGCCGAGCAGTCGACCGCCGCGTATCACGCGGGGCGGATCAACGCGACGGCGAAGGCCTGCACGCCGTCGCCCGCGCCCGTGAATCCGAGGCCGTCCGTGGTCGTCGCCGCGAGCGAGACGGGAGCGCCGCCGAGCGCCGCCGACAGCACAGCCTCCGCCTCCGCGCGGCGCGGCGCGAATCTCGGGCGGTTCGACTGGAACTGCACCGCGACGTTCGCGATGACCCAGCCCGCCTCGCCGAGCAGCTCCCGCGTGCGCGCAAGGAACGCGTCGGCGTGCGCGCCGGCGAACTCCGGACGCGACGTGCCGAAGTGCGTGCCGATGTCGCCCAGCCCGGCGGCCGACAGCAGCGCGTCGACGATCGCGTGCGCGACGGCGTCGCCGTCCGAGTGTCCCGAGAGCGCGGGCTCGCTCGGCCATTCGAGACCGGCGAGCCACAGGCTCCCGTCGCCGCCGAACCCGTGCACGTCGGTGCCGATGCCCACGCGCGGCATGCGCTCCCCGGATGACGCGGCCGGCACGGCGGGGACCGGCGTCGTGAGCCCGCGCGCGCGATCCAGGTCGGCCGGGGTCGTGATCTTGAACGCGAGCGGATCGCCGTCGACGATCGCGACACGGTGCCCCGCGGCCGCGACGAGCGCGGCGTCGTCCGTGTACTCCTCGGACGCGACGGCGTAGGACGTCTCCAGCACGTCGCGGCGGAAGCCCTGCGGCGTCTGCGCGGCGGCGAGCTGCGAGCGGTCGACGGCCTCGACGACCCGCTCGCCCTCCACTCGCTTGATCGTGTCGACCACGGCGAGGCCCGGCACGACGCCCCATCCGGTGCGGTCGACGGCGTCGATCACGCGCGCGAACACATCGGGAGGCGTGAGCGCTCGCGCGGCGTCGTGCACGAGCACCACCTCGACCGCCGGCCACAGCGCCGCGATGCCTGCAGCGACCGAGGCCTGGCGCGTCGCTCCCCCGGTCACGACCGAGACGAGCTCGGCGCGCGCGCCCGCCGCCTCACGCGCGTCGGTGAGGGCCTCGCCCTCGCGCCCCGCCGGCGCGACGATCACGACCTGGGCCTCCTGCGCGGCGAAGACGCCGCGCAGCGCGTGGCGCAGGATCGTGTGCCCGCCGATGCCGACGAACGCCTTGGGCGCGTCCTGACCCAGACGAGTGCCGGATCCGGCCCCGACCACGATGATGCCGACGCGCGGCGAGGGAGTGAGAGTCACTCCTCCAACGTACCCACGCACCGTGCACGCGAGAACGCCCCGCCATGCGGCGGGGCGTTCTCGGACATCTCGTCTCGCTTCGCGCTCAAACCGCTCGCGAAGCGCGACGCATCAGGAAGCCAGGACCTCGTCGAGGACCGACGCGGCCTTCTCCTCGTCGGTCTTCTCTGCGAGCGCGAGCTCGGAGATGAGGATCTGACGGGCCTTGGCGAGCATGCGCTTCTCGCCGGCCGACAGCCCGCGGTCCTGATCGCGGCGCCACAGGTCGCGCACGACCTCGCTGACCTTGATCACGTCACCCGAGGCGAGCTTCTCCAAGTTCGCCTTGTAGCGGCGCGACCAGTTGGTCGGCTCTTCCGTGAAGGGGGCGCGCAGCACCTCGAAGACCTTGTCCAGACCCTCTTGGCCGATCACGTCACGAACGCCGACGAGGTCGACGTTGTCAGCGGGCACCTCGATGACGAGGTCACCCTGGGTGACGTTCAGCTTGAGGTAGACCTTTTCCTCGCCCTTGATGACGCGGGTCTTGACTTCGGTGATCGTGGCCGCACCGTGGTGGGGGTAGACGACCGTCTCGCCAACCTCGAAAAGCATAGAATTGTGTCCTTTCGGCGACTTCCAGGATACCACAGCGCGGTATGCACTAAGGTTCGCGGGCCCCGATCGGCGGGAGCGACACGCCCGTTCCGCGCACTTCACGGACGGGCCTGCGCGGCCCATCGGGAGGGCATCGGGGACGCGCGGACGCGACCCCCTAGAATGGCTCGCAGGGCCCGCAGCTCGGCGGGACCGCACGACCTGGAGGTTCCGTGAACTCCCGCATTCTCGCGTCGCTCTCGCTCGGCGCCGTCGTCCTCCTCAGCGCCACCGGCTGCGCCTCGCTGACCCACCAGGCGACCACGATCCCCTACTCGCCGTCGGACGGCGTGAACGTTCCGGCGCCCGAAAGCGGAGGCGCCCCCGTCCAGATCCGCAACGCGGTCATCATCGCCGACGCGCAGGGAGAGGACGGCAACCTTGCCGCGGCGCTCGTGAACGCCACGGACCAGTCGGCCACGCTCAACCTCGAGTGGGGCGAGGAGACCGCCACGGTGCGCGTGCCGGCGGGCGAGACCATCAGCCTGGGCAGCCAGGACGACGAGCCGCTCCTGCTCGAGGGCATCGACACCGAGGCCGGCGCGACGCTGTCGGTCTACTTCCAGTCGGGCGACACCGAGGGCGTCATCGCGGAGGTGCCGGTGCTGGACGGCTGCCTCGAGCACTTCGCCGACCTCGTTCCCGGCGGCGCGCAGAGCGACTGCTCGCACCTCGAGCACACCGAGGCCCCGGCGGAGGAGGGCGGCCACTGAGCCGCATCCCGCAGACACACGAAGAAGGCCGCGAGGATCCGGGATCCTCGCGGCCTTCTTCGTACCCTGGCTAGCCCTCGAAGCGATACCCGAGGCCGCGCACCGTGACCAGCATGACCGGCTCGCTGGGCACCCGCTCGATGCGCGAGCGGATGCGCTTGATGTGCACGTCGAGCGTCTTCGTGTCGCCGAAGTAGTCGCTGCCCCACACGCGGTCGATCAGCTGCCCGCGGGTCAGCACGCGTCCCGCGTTGCGCATCAGCACCTCGAGCAGCTCGAACTCCTTGAGCGGCATGTTGATCTGCTGGCCGTCGACGGCGACCGTGTGGCGGTCGACATCGAGCGTCACGCGCCCTCCCTCGAGCACGCGCTCGTCGAGCTCCGCCTCCGCATCGGCCGTGCGGCGCAGCACGGCACGCATGCGGGCGAGCAGCTCGCGCGCCGAGTAGGGCTTGGTGACGTAGTCGTCCGCTCCCAGCTCGAGCCCCACGACGATGTCCACCTCGGAATCCTTCGCCGTGAGCATGATGATCGGCACGCTGGACGTGGCGCGCACCTGGCGGCAGACCTCGGTCCCCGGCATGCCGGGCAGCATGAGGTCGAGCAGGATCAGGTCGGCGCCCTGCTCGCGGTACGCCGCCAGGGCCGCGGGGCCGTCCTCGGCGATCTCGACCTCGTACCCCTCCCGGCGCAGCAGGTAGGCAAGGGGTTCGGCCAGGTCGGGCTCGTCCTCGACCAGGAGCACACGCGTCATTCGCGGCCTTTCTTCGCGTCCGACCCGACGACCGCCGTCTCGGGCTTCCGCATCTTCTTCTTCTTGGCAGGGGAATCGATCACGGGCGCCTCGCTGAGCGGCAGGCGTACGGTGAAGGTCGAACCGCGGTCGGGCTGTGACCAGAGCTTGATCTCGCCGCCGTGCCGCGCGACGGCATGCTTGACGATGGAGAGCCCCAGGCCCGATCCGCCCGTCCGGCGCGAGCGCGCCTGATCGGCGCGGTAGAAGCGCTCGAACACGCGCTGCTGGTCGGACTCGGCGATGCCGATGCCCTGATCCGTCACGGCGATCTCGACGGCGCCCGCGGTCGCGCGCACGCCCACGCCCACGCGCGATCCGCGAGGCGAGTAGGCGATCGCGTTCGCGATCAGGTTGCCGATCGCCTCCTTGAGGATCTGCGTGTCGCCGCGCACGTACAGCCCGCGGTCGCCGCCGCGTGCGAGGTCCACGCCGGCCGAGTCCGCCTGCACCGCGTGGGCCTCGATCGCCGAGGCGATGACCTCGTCGATCGCGACGTCGCCGACCGACGTGAGCTCCTCGGCCGCCTGCAGCCGCGAGAGGTTCATGATGCGCCCGGTGAGCCGGCCCAGCCGATCCGCCTCGGCCGACAGTCGCGCGGTGAACGCCCGCACCTGTGCCGGATCGTCGGCGGCGAGCTCGATCGCCTCCGCCAGGAGCGTCACGGCGCCCACGGGGGTCTTCAGCTCGTGGCTCGTGTTGGCGATGAAGTCGTGCCGCATCTGCTCGAGGCGCTCCTGCTCGGACAGGTCGCGCACGATCAGCAGCGTGTAGCGCTCGTTGACGCGGATGGCCCGGCCCGCGACAAGGCGCGAGTCGGACGACATGCCCCCGCGCACCAGGCGCAGGTTCGCCGTCTCCGTCGCGCCCGATCGCGCGGCGCGGACGAGATCGCGCAGGCCGGTGTGCTCCAGAGGCGTGTCCTTCTCGATGCCGAGCCAGGGCGCGGTGGGCGAGATGGCCACGA
>NZ_JAPSJA010000118.1 GCF_031178525.1 Microbacterium sp. | reverse complement strand
GAGGGCGTCGTCGTCGAGCGCCTGGCCGACCTCGACCGCCTGGCGACGTGGGCGAGCGAGCCGGCCGACGCCCGCCCGTTCCTGGTGCTCGACCTGCGCATCTCGGGCGACGTGATCGCGCCGTATCAGCACGAGGTCATCCGCGTGAACAGCTGACGCGGACGCAAGGGGCCGCCCCAGGAGGGATCCCGGGGCGACCCATGCGTCTACCGCGTCACTTCTTCCAGAGGTAGATGCCCTTCGACTGCTCCTCCTCGTGATCCGGCCCCAGCGGGATGCCCCGGCGGTCGCGCAGCAGGATCGTCGCGATGAGGCTCGCGATGATGAGTCCGAACAGGTAGTACGCGACACCGTCGGTCGAACCCGTGCCCTGGACGATCGCCTGGGCGATCGTGGGGGCGAACGCGCCGCCGATGATGGATCCGATGGCGTAGGAGATCGAGACGCCCGAGAAGCGCACGGAGGCGGGGAACAGCTCCGAGTACCACGACGACTGCGGACCGTAGGAGAAGCCCAGGCCGATCGTGAGCAGCACGAGCCCCAGGGTCAGCAGCCAGATGTCGCCGCTGTTGACGAGCGGGAACAGCGCGAACACCGCGGCGCCGAGCCAGACCCAGCCGAAGATGTAGGTCGTGCGGCGGCCGATGCGGTCGCTGATCCAGCCGCCGATGAAGGTCGAGATCAGCCAGGTGATCGAGGACGCCGTGACGGCCCAGAGGACGGGGCCGCGCTCAAGGCCCACCGGACCCTCCGGGTTGGTCGCGTAGTTCTGCACGAACCCGCCCGTGGTCATGTAGCCGACGGCGTTGTTCGCGGCGAACACGAACGCGCACAGGATCACGAGGGGCGCGAAGCGGCGGAACAGCTGGATGACGGGGGCGCTCGCCTGCTCCTTGCGCTCCGCGATCTCCTGGAACACCGGGCTCTCCTCGACGCGGCGGCGCACGTAGTAGCCGACGAGGATGAGCACGAAGCTGAACAGGAACGGGATGCGCCATCCCCACTCGAGGAACGCGTCGCCGGGGAACAGTGCGGTCATGACCGCGAACATGCCGCTGGCCAGCAGCAGTCCGATGGGCACACCGATCTGCGGCATCGCGCCGAAGAGGCCACGGCGGTACTTCGGCGCGTGCTCGACGGCCATCAGGACGGCGCCGCCCCATTCGCCGCCGGCGGAGATGCCCTGCAGGATGCGCAGCACCAGCAGCAGGATCGGCGCCGCGATGCCGATCGCCTGATAGGTCGGCAGCAGGCCGACGAGCGTCGTCGCGGCGCCCATCAGGATCAGGGTCAGCACGAGCATCGGCCGGCGGCCGATCTTGTCGCCGTAGTGCCCCGCGAGGAACGCGCCCAGCGGCCGGAACAGGAAGCTGATGCCGACCGTGAGGAACGACAGGATCGTCGCGAACCCCGGGCCGGCGGGCTGGAAGAACAGCTGGCCGAACACCAGGCCGGCTGCCGAGGCGTAGATGAAGTAGTCGTACCACTCGACGGTGGTGCCGACCACCGTGGCGAACGCCACGCGGCGGCGGTCGACGGGGCTGGAGATGGTTCCGGTCGGGGTGAGCGGACCGGGGGCTGCGTCTCGGGCGGACATCTGACCTCCCTTGGTCAAAGTCGTCCGGCGCGTCATCGCGCCGGAGCGGGAGCGGGATTCGATATCGTGTTCGTTTATCGAACGGAGTGTTCACATAGGGAATCGGCGATTCCGCATGCGACAGTACACCACCCATGGCCCGCAGGCCAGGTGATCGGCCGACCGCGGTCGGCGATGCGCCGAGCGGGAGCGCTACGCCTCGAAGCCCTCGCCGATGAGCTCGATGAGCTCCTCGCGCTCCTCGATGGGCAGGAACGCGCCCGCGGCGGCATTCAGCTGGAAGGTCTCGATGTCATCGAGCCCGTATCCGAACGCCAGGACGAGCTGAGCGAGCTCCCGCGTGAGCGAGGTGCGGCTCATCAGGCGGTTGTCGGTGTTGACCGTCACGGCGAAGCCCAGCTGGTACAGCAGGTCGAACGGGTGGTCTTCGAGCTGGCTGCCCCACGCGGCGATCGCGCCGGTCTGCAGGTTGGACGACGGCGACAGCTCGAGCGGGATCTCGCGGTCACGCACCCAGCGCGCCACCTCGCCGAAGCGCACCCTCACCTCCTCGCCCTCGCGGCCGATCACATCCAGGTCCTCCGCGATCCGCACGCCGTGCCCCAGCCTCAGGGCGCGGCCGTCCAGGAGGGCGGAGCGGATGGACTCGAGCCCGGCGCCCTCGCCCGCATGGATCGTCGCCGGCAGGAACGCGCCGCTGACGATGTCGATCGCTTCGCGGTGCCGCGACGCGGGATACCCGTCCTCGGGGCCTGCGAGGTCGAAGCCGACCACGCCCTCCTCGCGGAACTCGACCGCCAGGCGGGCGATCTCGGCCGAGCGGCTGTTCTGGCGCATGGCCGTGAGCAGCTGGCCGACGCGGATGCTGCGCCCCGCGTCGTCCGCGGCGTCCTCGCCCTGTTCGATGCCCTCCTGCACCGCCTCGACGGCCTCCTCGAGCGAAAGCCCGCCCGCCAGATGCTGCTCGGGCGCCCAGCGCACCTCGCCGTAGATGACGCCGTCCTCAGCGAGGTCCTCGACGAACTCGCGCGCCACGCGCGTCAGCCCTTCGCGCGTCTGCATCACGGCGGTGGTCACGGAGAAGGTCTCGAGGTACTGCTCGAGAGAGTCCGAGTCGCTCTGCCGCGCGAACCACGACGCGAGACGGGTGGGATCCGTCTCCGGAAGGTCCACCCCCGCCGCCTCCGCGAGCTCCACGATCGTGTCCGGCCGCAGTCCGCCGTCGAGGTGATCGTGCAGCGACACCTTCGGCAGACTGCGGATCGACACGCCCTCCACGCGGGCGTCTCCGAACGGATCGATCATTGTGCGCTCCTCGCGTCGGGTGTCGGCGGGTCCGTGGATCAGGATGTCGAAGCGATGCGCTCGCGCACAAGCGGCGTGCGCTCGGGCGCGGCGTCGCCGAGCTCCCATGCGCCCTCGAGCGAGTCGAGAGCGCGCGCGAAGCGCGTGTCGTCCGGTCCGCCGATCGTGAACAGCGGCTGGCCGGCCGAGACGCGGTCACCGGGCTTGGCATGCAGGTCGATGCCCGCCGAGTGCAGCACGGGATCCTCGGCGCGGGCGCGTCCCGCGCCGAGTCGCCAGGCCGCGACGCCGAAGCCGTAGGCGTCCAGCCGCATGACGTATCCGTCGCGCGGCGCGACGACCGTGTGCGTCTCGGCCGCGACCGGGAGCGGGGCATCCGGGTCGCCGTCCTGCGCCAGGATCATCCGCCGCCAGGCGTCCATCGCGCGACCGTCGCGCAGGGCGCCCTCCACGTCGGCGTCGGGCCGGCCCGCCAGCGCGAGCATCTCGCGCGCGAGGGCGACGGTGAGCTCGACGACGTCGGCGGGTCCGCCGCCCGCGAGCACCTCGACCGACTCCCGCACCTCGTTCGCGTTGCCGATCGCCAGCCCGAGCGGTGCGTCCATGTCGGTCAGCAGCGCCGTCGTGCGCACGCCGGAGTCCGTGCCGAGCTCGACCATGGTGCGGGCGAGCTCGCGCGCGCGGTCGAAGTCGCGCATGAACGCTCCCGATCCGAACTTCACGTCGAGCACGAGCGCATCCGTGCCCTCGGCGATCTTCTTGGACATGATGCTCGAGGCGATCAGCGGGATCGCCTCGACCGTCCCGGTGACGTCGCGCAGCGCATAGAGCCGCTTGTCGGCGGGCGCGAGGCCGGACCCCGCCGCGCAGATCACGGCGCCGACGTCGCGCAGCTGCGCGGTCATCTCGTCGTTCGACAGGGCCGCGCGCCATCCAGGGATCGACTCCAGCTTGTCGAGCGTGCCGCCCGTGTGGCCGAGCCCGCGGCCCGACAGCTGCGGCACCGCGACCCCGAAGGCCGCCACGAGCGGTGCGAGCGGCAGCGTGATCTTGTCGCCCACGCCGCCCGTCGAGTGCTTGTCCACGGTGGGCTTGCCGAGCCCCGCGAAGCTCATCCGCTCCCCCGACGCGATCATCGCGTCGGTCATGACCCGGATCTCGTCGCGCTCCATGCCGTTCAGCAGCACGGCCATCGCGAACGCCGCCATCTGCGCGTCGGCCACGTAGCCGCGCGTGAAGGCGTCGATCATCCAGCGCAGCGCGCCCTCGTCGATCCGGCCGCCGTCGCGCTTCGTGCGGATCACGTCGACGGCGTCGAACGGCTCCACGGCCGAGGGGGTCGTGTCGCTCATCGTCCCGCCTCCTCGAGGTCGCGCGGGCCGAACGCGTCCGGCAGCACCTCGTCCATCGTGCGGATGCCCGACACCGTCTCGAGCAGCATGCCAGGCACGGCGTGCTCGAACAGCAGCTGGCGGCACCGGCCGCACGGCATGATCGTGGCGCCCTGCCCATCGACGCACACGAACGCGACGAGCCGCCCGCCGCCGCTGCGGTGCAGCTCGGACACCAGGCCGCACTCCGCGCACAGCGTCACGCCGTACGCGGCGTTCTCGACGTTGCACCCCGACACGATCCGCCCGTCCGACACGAGCGCGGCCGCGCCCACGCGGTAGCGCGAGTACGGGGCGTAGGCGTGCCGCATCGCCTCGGTCGCGGCTGCGCGCAGCTCGTCCCAGTCGACGTCTCCGGACCAGCTCGTCTCGTCAGTCATCCCATTCCTCTGTGACGGAGTCCATCTCCGGAAGCGGAGATCAACCCTTGATGTACGGCTTGCCCGCGGCGGCGGGCCCGCGCGACTGCCCCACGAACCCGGCGACCGCGAGGATCGTCACGACGTACGGCAGCATCTGCATGAACTGACCGGGGATCGGCGACCCCAGCACGGTGAGCAGGTTCTGGAGGTTCGTGGCGAAGCCGAACAGCAGCGCCGCGAGGGCCGCGCGGATCGGGTCCCAGCGGCCGAAGATCACGGCGGCGAGCGCGATGAAGCCCAGGCCGCCCGTCATCTCCTCGCCGAACTGGGGAACCGACACGAGCGTGAAGTACGCGCCACCGACGCCGGCCACGGCACCCGCCAGGCTGACGTTCCAGAATCGCGTCGGATTGACCTTGATGCCCACGGTGTCGGCGGCCTGCGGGTGCTCGCCCACCGCGCGCAGCCGCAGTCCCCAGCGCGTGCGGTACAGACCCCACGCGACGACCGCGACCGTGATGTACATCAGGTAGACGATGAAGGGCTGGTTGAACAGCACGGGGCCCAGCACCGGGATCTCGACGAGGCCGGGGATCGGCAGGCGCGGGAACGTCGCCGGCCGGTTCACCACCTCCTCGTTCGGCACGAGCAGGATGCCGTAGAAGAAGCCGGTCAGGCCCGTCACGAGCACGTTCAGCACGACGCCGACGATGACCTGCTCGACCAGATACTTGATCGCGAACACGGCGAGGACGAGCGAGACCAGCACGCCGCCGATCATGGCGCCGATGAGGCCCACGTACGGGTTTCCGGTGAGGCTGCCGATCACCGCGGCGCTGAACGCGCCGAGCAGCAGCTGGCCCTCGATGGCCACGTTGACCACACCCACGCGCTCGCCGATCACGCCGCCCATCGCACCGAACACGATGGGCACCGAGATCGACAGGGCGCCCGCCAGCAGGCTGACGACGGGGACGAGTCCGCCCGCACCCGCCCAGGTGAGGAACGCGAACAGCGCGAGCACGCCGAAAGCGACCGCGACCCAGACGCGCGGCTTCCGGTACTGCCATGCGTCCCACGCCGCGTACGCCGTCAGCGCGACGAGCAGCACCATCACGATCCACACGGTCGCGATCGACGGCACGCTGACGTCGCCGAGCGGGATCAGGGTCTCGCCGCCGCTGAGACGGAACGACGTGACGCCGTCGCGCGCGCCGAACAGGAACAGCGCGGCCAGCAGCACGGTCGCGATCGCCAGGGTGACGGGGACCTTGGGGTACCGCACGCGCACCACCGCGGGTGCGGCCGACTCGGGGATCATCGTCGTGGCGTTCACTGGGCAACCGCCTTCCGCGCGGCCTTGGCTCGGGTCCTGGCACTCTTCTCGGCGTCGTCTCGGGGCAGGAAGAAGATCGTGCGCACGAGCGGCGGCGCCGCGACGAACAGCACGACGAGCGCCTGCACGACGAGCACGAAGTCGACGGGGATGCCCGCCGCCTGCATCTGATACGCGCCCGCCTTCAGCGCGCCGAACAGCAGGCCGGCGGCGAACGTGCCCCACGCGCGGCTGCGGCCGAGCAGAGCGACCGTGATCGCGTCGAAGCCGAAGCCCGCGTCGATGTGCTGGTTGAAGCCTGTCGTGACCGCACCCTGGATCTGGTTCATGCCCGCGAGACCCGCGAGCCCGCCCGCGAACAGCATCGCGTACACGTAGATGCGCGGCACCGAGATGCCGGCCGCCTTCGCGGCATGCGGGTTCTCGCCGACCGCGCGCATGCGCAGGCCCAGGCTGGAGTGCTCGAGCAGCCACCACACGAACACGGCCGCCAGCACCACGAGGAGGAAGCCGAGGTCGAGGTTCGGGAACGAGGGCCCGAGCAGATCCGGGAACACCGCTCCGGCGGGGGTCGGGTCCGACACGGGCTGCGTCGTGCCGGCCTTCTGCAGCACGCCCTGCGTGCTCACCATCCACTCGACGAACAGCACGCCGATGTAGTTGAGCATGATCGTGAGGATCACCTCGTGCGCGCCGGTGCGGGCCTTCAGCAGGCCGGCGATGCCGGCCCAGATCGCGCCTCCCACGATGCCGCCGAGCAGCGTGACGGGAAGCTGCAGGGGCATCGGGAGGTCGAGGCGGAAGGTCAGCAGCGCCGTGAAGGCGACGCCGAAGACGATCTGCCCCTGCGCGCCGATGTTGAACAGGCCGACGCGGAACGCGACCGCGACGCCCAGTCCGGCGGCGATCAGCGGCGCGGCGGCGCCCAGCGAGTTCGTGAGCGACCGGATGCCGGTGAGGAAGTCGTCGGCGCGCGTGTTGTAGACCGCGCCGCGGAACAGCGCCTCGTACCCGCCCGCGACGGCGGACCAGACGGCGGAGAGCGTGTCGCCCGGCCGGGCGAAGAAGTACCCCGCGGCCTCGGCGACGTCCTCGTCCGTCACGGCGATCAGGATGCCGCCGACGATGAAGGCGGCGACCAGCGCGAGGATCGTCGTGACGACGCCACCGCGGAGGATCTCCCGCAGCATGCGGCTGCTCGCCGGGACGGTGTGGGTCTGCGGGGCCTGCTGGGCAGGGGCTGTCTGGGTCACTTCGACTCGCTTTGCTGGCTCAGCGCATCGCCTGCGGTGGTGTTCTCCTGTGCGCCGGCCATCATCAGGCCCAGCACATCGCGCGGGGTGTCGGCGGGCACGATGCCGACGATCCTGCCCCGGTACATCACGGCGATCCGGTCGGCGAGGGCCGTGACCTCGTCGAGCTCTGTCGACACCACGATCACCGCCACGCCCGCGTCGCGCGCGGCGACGATCCGGGAGTGGATGAACTCGATGGAGCCGACATCGACGCCGCGCGTGGGCTGCGAGGCGAGCAGCAGACGCAGGTCGCGGCTCATCTCGCGCGCGACCACGACCTTCTGCTGGTTGCCGCCCGAGAGCGTGCCCGCCGGCGTGAGGGGACCCTGCGCACGGATGTCGAACTCCTCGATCCGGTCGCGTGCGAAGCGATCGAGCGCGCGGCGCACGAGCGTGCCGGCCTTGACGAACTCTGGCGACGTCGAGCGGTCGAGCACCAGGTTCTCGGCGATCGACATGCCGCCGACGAGGCCGTCCACCTTGCGGTCCTCGGGCACGAAGCCGACGCCCGCGTCCAGGATGTTCTTGACGCCCTCGCCCACGAGCTGCCGCCCCTCGAGCGTGATCGATCCGGACACGTGATCGTGCAGGCCCATGAGGGCCTCCGTGATCTCGGTCTGGCCGTTGCCCTGCACGCCGGCGATCGCGAGGATCTCGCCGGGACGGACATCGAAGCTGACGTCGTCGACGACGACGGCACCGGATGCCGTGCGCACCTGCAGGTCGCGTACCTCGAGG
>NZ_JAPSJA010000372.1 GCF_031178525.1 Microbacterium sp. | reverse complement strand
GCAGCACCTCAGATCGCGCGGCGGCCCTCGAAGGCGCGGCCGAGCGTGACCTCGTCGGCGTACTCGAGGTCGCCGCCCACCGGGAGGCCCGACGCGAGGCGCGAGACGGTGATCTGCAGCGTCGTGAGCAGACGGCTGAGGTAGGTCGCCGTCGCCTCGCCCTCGAGGTTGGGGTTCGTGGCGAGGATGACCTCCTGCACGGTGCCGTCGGCCAGGCGCGACATCAGCTGCTGGATGCGCAGGTCGTCGGGACCGATGCCCGCGATCGGGCTGATCGCGCCGCCCAGCACGTGGTACAGGCCGCGGAACTCGCGTGTGCGCTCGATGGCCGCGACGTCCTTCGCATCCTCGACCACGCAGATCAGGGCTGCGTTGCGGCGCGGATCGCGACAGATCGCGCACGTGTCCTGCTCGGAGACGTTGCCGCAGATCTCGCAGAACTTCACGCGCTCGCGCACCTCGCGCAGCAGCTCCGACAGCCGCGACACGTCGAACGTCGGGGTCTGCAGGATGTGGAACGCGATGCGCTGGGCGGATTTCGGGCCGATCCCGGGGAGCCGGCCGAGCTCGTCGATCAGCTCCTGGACGATGCCGTCGTACATCTAGATGGACCTTCTCACTGGAACCGCGTGGGCGGCTCGTAGGGCTCTTCGCGCACGAAGCGCGCCTCGAGGATCTGCCGGACGACGGCCTCGCCGTAGCGCTGCACGCCGTCGGTCTGCACCACGCGGCGCTGCACAGTCACGGTCGGGGTCTGGATCACCGGCGGCACGTCGACCGCAGCGGGCGCCTCGTCCTCGGTGTCGTCCGCATCGACGGGCACCTCGGTCGGCATCACGTCGCCCTCGCGCTCGAGCGTCGCGACGCGCGCGGCGACGGGCACCGCGGCGTCCTCGGGGTCGTCGTCCACCGCGAGGGCCGGAGCCGCGTCCGAGTTCGGGATCGTCGCGACGACCCAATCGGTCACGGGCGCCGCGGTGTACGGCGCGGCGGGATCGCGACGCGGCGGCTCGGGGCGAGCCCGCTCGGCGCGAGCGGGCGCGGGACGGGCGGGCGCAGGGCGGGGTTGGGCCGCGGGGCGCGACGCGTACGGGTCCTCCCCCGGGTACGGCTCGTCGGGATAGTCCGGCTCGGGCGGGACGTCGTCGTACGACGGCGCCGGGTCGGGGTCGGAGGGCGCAGGCTCCGCGGGACGCTGCCCGCCGCCCTGCTCCCGCGGACCGGCCTCGCGGGCGCTCGCGTCGACGTGCGCGAGGTACTTCACACGCACGCCCAGCACGGCCATGATCGCGGTGCGCAGGTCCTCGCTCACCCCGCCCTGCGGCGTCCGGTGCTTGAACTTCTCGAGGTCGCCCTCGTTCGGGAAGCCGAGCACGAGCACGTCGTCGGGGCGCACATCCGCCACGCGCGCGCCGGCGACGACGAGCCAGCTCGTGCGACGGATCTCCTGAAGACGCTCGAGCACGGCCTGCCACGCGGCCGTGATGCCGTCGAGCGTGAGCGGTCCCGCCGGAACGGGCGGCTCGGCGGGCTGCGAAGCGGCAGCCTGCGAAGCGGCAGCCGGCGACGCAGGCTGCGTCGCGGCGGGCGGCGATGCCGGCGCCGTACCCGGCGCGACCGTCGCCCAGCCGGCGGCGGGCACCGTATCGGCCTGCGCGGCGGTGTGCGGCGGGGTCGGAGACGGCTCGTCTCCGGCGCCGTCGCCTGTGTTCCGAGGTCGCTCGGCGTCACCGCTCAACGACGCGGACGGCGCGGCGTCCGCAGCGGCAGCGGCAGCGGCCGGAGCCGGAGCGTCGGCGGGCGCGTGAGGCTGCCGTGCCGGAGCGGCCGCGGCCGGCGCCGAGGCGGCAGCCCCCGCAGGCGCGGCAGCGGGAGCGGACGGCGTGGGCGTCGGCACGACGGACGGTGCCGCGGCGGCGGGCACGGGCGCGGCGCCCGGGGCGGCAGCCGCCTCCGGTGCGATCGCTCCCGC
>NZ_JAPSJA010000371.1 GCF_031178525.1 Microbacterium sp. | reverse complement strand
CGCCCGTGCCCTACGAGAAGAAGCCCCTCGACGTGCAGCTGTGGCTCGGCCGCGTCGGCGGATCGAGCGCCGAGATCTGCTACGAGGTCTTCAGCCCGGTCGGCAGCGAACCGCAGGTGAAGTACGCACGTGCCTCGGCGGTCGTGGTGCTCGTCGACACGGCGTCTGGCCGTCCCACCCGGTTGCCGGATGAGGTGCGCAGCGTGTGGGCGCCCTACATCGAGGAGCCAATCGCTTTCAGCCGTCGCTGAGGTGAGAGCGCCCCGCTGGGCGGCGCGATGGGGGAGACTGGAGGATGGCCTTCTGGCCGGACTGGGAGCCTGATGAACACGACCTCGACCACGCCGACCGCGTTCGCCCGCGACGCCTACCCGTACCTGCGCCACAACGCCGACCGCGCCTATCTCGACTCGGCGGCCACGTCGCAGCGTCCGGATGCCGTGCTGGCGGCCGAGGACGCGTTCGCCCGCACGGAGTACGCGGCCGTGCATCGCGGATCCAGCATGGCGACCGGGGAGGCGACCTGGGCGTTCGAGGGTGCGCGCGAGCGGATCGCCCGGTTCGTGGGCGCGGGGGAGCGCGAGATCGTGTTCGCCGAGAACGCCACGGACGCGCTGAACGTGATCGCGCTCGGTCTGTCGGACGCCGCGACCTTCGGCGCGCCCCACCTGGCGCTCGGCCCGGGGGACGAGATCGTGGTGACGGAGGCCGAGCACCACGCCAATCTCATCCCGTGGCAGCGCCTCGCGCGCCGCACAGGAGCGACGCTGCGCGCCGTGCCCGTGGACGAGCGCGGTCTGTGGTCGGTCGACGATCTCGCCGCGATCGTGAGCGAGCGGACGCGCCTCGTGGCCTTCGCGCACGTGTCCAACGTCACGGGGTACATCGCTCCCGTGGCCGACGTCGTGCAGATCGCCGGGGAGGCGGGCGCGCTCACCGTGCTGGACGCGTGCCAGTCGGCTCCGCATCTGCCGCTGGACCTCGGAGCGCTCGGCGTCGACTTCGCCGCGTTCTCGTCGCACAAGATGCTCGGCCCCACCGGCATCGGCGCCCTCTACGGCCGCGCCGAGCTGCTGGACCAGCTTCCGCCGGCCCGCACCGGCGGGTCGACGATCACCACGGTGACGATCGACGACGCGCAGTTCCTGCCGGCGCCGCAGCGCTTCGAGGCGGGAACCCAGCCCGTGACCCAGGCGGTCGGCTTCGGCGCCGCCGCCGAGTACCTGTCGGAGATCGGCATGGAGCGGGTGCGCGCGCACGAGGCGGAGATGGCGGGACAGCTCGTCGACGCCGTGGCGGCGGTGCCGGGTGTCGAACTCGTCGGGCCGGAGGTCGGGGCAGAGCGCGCGGGTCTGGTGAGCTTCGTGGTCGACGGCGTGCACGCGCACGACGTGGGGCAGTTCCTCGACGACCGCGGCATCACGGTGCGCACGGGGCATCACTGCGCCCAGCCGCTGCACCGCAGGCTCGGGGTCGCCGCGACCACTCGCGCGAGCGCGTACGTCTACACGAGCGCGGACGACGTCGCGCGCTTCGCCGCGGCCCTCGCCGAGGTGCGCACCTTCTTCGGAGCTGACCGATGAGCGCCGAGCTGGAGGAGCTGTACCGCGAGCTGATCCTCGACCATTCCCGCAATCCGCAGGGCAAGGGCGATCCGGCCACGACCGCCCACACGCATCACGAGCTCAACCCGTCGTGCGGCGACGAGATCACGATGGGCGTGACGGTCGACGCGGACGGGCGCATCGAGCGCCTCGTCTGGGATGGTCAGGGCTGTAGCATCTCGATGGCTTCGGCATCGGTCATGACGGACCTGCTCTCCGGCGCCCGGAAGCCGGATGCGCTCAAGCGCGTCGAGGAGTTCCGCACCATGCTGCGCGCGCGCGGCGCAGGCGACCCGCCCGAGTCGCTGGAGGACGCCGCGGCCTTCCAGGGGGTCGCGAGGTACGTGATGCGCATCAAGTGCGCGATGCT
>NZ_JAPSJA010000117.1 GCF_031178525.1 Microbacterium sp. | reverse complement strand
GCGAGGGCGACCATCGTGGCACCGCCCGCCACGAGGGCGGAGACGATCACGGCTGCCATCACGATCCGACGAGTGCGCATCCGTCCATCCTGTCGACAGGCGCCTGCCCGGACGCTGAGTCCCGGGTCCGCGCGATCGGATCCGGCTGTCAACCCCGTGTATGCGACGGGAGGCCGCGCGTTGACTGGGGGTCTCGCCGGCGAACGCCGCCTGCGCGGAGAGGAGAGTCATGAAAGCCGTGGTCTATCGCGATGCCTTCGACGTGCGCTACGAGGAGGTGGAGGACTCGCGCATCGAGGCGCCGCTCGACGCCGTGATCCGCATCACGACCACCAACATCTGCGGCTCGGACCTGCACCCGTATGAGGGGCGTGCTCCGATGGAGCCGGGCATGACGCTCGGCCACGAGAACATGGGCGTGGTCGTCGAGGTCGGGCCGGGCGTCGAGCGGATCAAGGTCGGCGACCGCGTCTCGGTCCCCTTCAACATCGCGTGCGGCTCATGTCGCAACTGCAACGCGGGCTTCACCTCGGCGTGCCAGCGCGCCAACCCGTCGGGCGACCCGGGAGCCGGCTACGGCTACCCCAAGATGGGCCCGTACCAGGGGGGCCAGGCCGAGTACCTGCGCGTGCCGTGGGCCGACTTCAACCTTCTCCTGCTGCCCGAGGGCACCGAGCACGAGAGCGACTTCGCGATGCTGTCGGACATCTTCCCGACCGGCTACCACGGCGCCGAGATGGCGGGCGTGAAGCCCGGCAGCTCGGTGGTGATCTTCGGCGCAGGGCCGGTGGGTCTCATGGCCGCGCACAGCTCGATGCTGAAGGGCGCCGCTCAGGTCTTCGTGGTCGACAAGGAGCCCGACCGGCTCGCGCTCGCCGAGCGGTTCGGCGCGACGGGCATCGACTTCTCGCAGACCGATGTCGAGCAGATCGTCATGGACGCCACGGGCGGGCACGGAGCCGACTGCGGCGTCGAGGCGGTCGGCTACCAGGCGCACGACGCCACGGGTCAGGAGCACCCCGAGCTCGTGCTCGACCAGCTGGTCAAGGTCGTCCGCGCCACCGGCGGCGTCGGCGTCGTCGGCGTCTACGTGCCGCAGGATCCGGGCGCCGCGACCGAGGCGGCGAAGGAGGGCCGCTACGGGTTCCAGTTCGGCGCCGCATTCGAGAAGGGGCTCACGATCGGCACCGGCCAGTGCCCGGTCAAGCGCTACAACCGGGAGTTGCGCGACCTGATCATCCAGGGCCGTGCGAACCCCGGCCTGATCGTCTCGCACGAGCTCCACCTGAACGAGGCGCCGGACGCGTACGAGAGGTTCGACAAGCGCGAGGACGGCTGGACGAAGGTCCTGCTGCACCCGACGGCAGCCTGACGAAGGGAGGGGAACCGATGCACGCACTCGCATTCAACTGCACGCTGACTCCGTCGCCCGACGCCTCGAGCACGGAGCTGCTCAACGGCCAGGTGCTCGACGCGCTCGCCGCCTACGGCATCACGGGTGAGCAGATCCGGGTCGTCGATCACGACGTCAAGCCCGGCGTGCTCGACGACATGGGTGACGGCGACGCCTGGCCGGCCATCCGGCAGAAGGTGCTGGACGCGGACATCCTCGTCTTCGGCACCCCCACCTGGATGGGGCACATGTCGAGCATCGCCCAGCGCGTGCTGGAGCGACTCGACAACGAGCTGTCCGTGACCGATGACGCGGGCCGCCAGATCCTGGCGGGCAAGGTCGCGGTGACGGTCGTCGTGGGGAACGAGGACGGCGCCCACGGCATCATGGCCGACCTGTACCAGGGGCTCGTTGACGTGGGCTACACCGTCCCCTCGCAGGGCGGCGTCTACTGGAACGGCGAGGCGATGCAGACCGTCGACTACAAGGACCTCGACGAGACGCCCGAGCAGGTCGCCAGCACCACCGCCACGCTCGCCCGCAACGCGGCGCACCTCGCACAGCTGCTGAAGGGGTCGCCGTACCCGCCGCCGCCGTCCGAGTGAGCCGTTGACGCTCGAGCGCACATGAGAAGGACGCTCGAGCGCACATGAGAAGGGGGCGCGGACGATCCGGGCCCCCTTTCTCGCGATCAGGTCGCCGGCATGTCGAGATAGGCATCGAGCAGGCGCAGCGCACGCTCGCCCTGCGGTCCGCCCGCCTCGGTCTCCTCCTGCAGCGCCTTGCGCATGTCGTCGGCCGCAGCGGGCGAGGACGCCGAGGGCGGCAGCAGCGGCACGGCCGGATCCGTGCGCAGGTGGAGCACGTAGGGGCGGTCGCTCGCGAACGCCCGCGCCCAGGCCGCATCGAGATCGTCCGGGCTCTCCACCACCTCGCCATCGAGCCCCAGCATCCGCGCGTACTCGGCGTAGGCGAACTCGGGCAGATCCTGCGTGTCGGCGAACCGCGGCGCGCCCTCCATCTCCCGCTGCTCCCAGCTCACCTCGGCGAGATCCCGGTTCTCGAACACGGCCACGACGAAGCGCGGATCGGCCCAGTCGCGCCAGCGCGCCGCCACCGTGATCAGCTCGGTCACTCCGGTCATCTGCATGCCGCCGTCGCCGGCGAGCACGACGGTCGGCCGATCGGGCGCGCCGAGCTTCGCGGCCAGGCCGTAGGGCACGCCGCATCCCATCGTCGCGAGCGTGCCCGACACGTGCGCGGGCACGCCGCGGGGCAGGTCGAGCTGCCGGGCGTACCAGTACACGACGCTGCCCACGTCGAGCGCGACGCGAGCGTCATGCGGCAGGTGGGCGTTGAGTGCTCGGACGGCTGCCTCGGGATTGATCGGCTCGGCGGGCACCGCCGCGCGGCGCTCTGCCGTCCGGCGCCAGCGATCGACGGCATCCAGCACGCGCTGCCACCACTCGCCCTCGCCGCGCTCCTCGACGCGCTCAGCGAGACCGCGGATGGCGGCGCTCGCGTCCCCCACGATGCCGACGTCCACGGGGAGGCGATTGCCGATCATCCGCGGGTCCACGTCGATCTGGATGACGGTCGCCTGCCCGGGGGCGGGGTAGTACTCCGTCCACGGGTCGTTCGAGCCCACGATCAGCAGCACGTCGCAGGCGGTGAGCAGCTCGGCGCTCGCCGTCGTGCCGAGGTGCCCCATCGTGCCGGCGGCGTGCGGCAGGGACTCGTCGATGTAGGGCTTGCCCAGCAGGCTCGTGACCACGCCCGCGCGGGCGCGCGTGGCGAGGTCTGCGAGCGCGTCGCCGCAGGACGCCGCACCCCGTCCGGCCAAGATCATCGGACGCTGCGCTCGCCGCAGCTGTTCGGCGGCCTCGTCCAGCCGATCGGCGGGCGGGCTGACGACCGGGGGTTCGAACACGGCGCCCGTGCGGACCACGCCGTGCGACTGGTCGACTTCCGACGCCTCGGCGCTCTGCACGTCGTGCGGCAGGATGACGACCGCCGGCTGCCGGGTCGCGAGGGCGTTCCGGAACGCGCGGTCGATGGCGAGCGGCACCTGATCGGGGGACGCGACCTGCGTGATGTATGCCGAAGCGACATCCGCGAACAGCGTGCGCAGGTCGACCTCCTGCATGTAGCCCGAGCCGAGGGTGCTGCGGTGCTGCTGGCCGACGAGCGCGACGACCGGTGCGTGGTCCAGCTTGGCGTCGTACAGGCCGTTGAGCAGGTGGATCGCGCCCGGCCCCTGCGTCGCGATCACGACGCCCGCACCGCCGTCGTACTTCGCCTGGCCCACGGCCATGAACGCGGCGTTCTCCTCGTGGCGAGCCTGTACGAACTCGATGTCGGCCTCCGAGCGTCGCAGTGCATCGAGCACCCCGTTGATCCCGTCGCCGCTGTACCCGAACACGCGTCCGACGCCCCAATCGGCGAGACGTTGGACGATCTGATCGGCGACCGTGGTCATGGCGCGTCCCTTTCCGCCTCGGTGAGGCGATGACCTGATGCGGTGACGTGCGGCACGGTGGAGTGCGCCGCCGCGGTACCGCGAGGCTATGAGCGCGGCGGCGGCCGGGGACATCCCTTGACACCGCGGCCGACCGGCCTTACGGCGGGACCGCAGCGGCGAGGCCCGCGGCCCTCAGCGCACCGCTGCGGGCGTACGATGGCCCGCGTGACTTCCGACACGACCGCGCAGAAGGCGCACCCCCACGAGGGCGCGGACGCCGATCGAACCGCGAGCGGCCCCGCGCCGCTCGCGCTGATCACCATGGGGGACGCGGACGCCCCGGTGTGCGTCGACGGCGTCTGCCGTCTGCCGCAGGACTGACAGCGCCGGGCGCGTCACTCGTCGGTGACCGGTCGCCGCCCCATGACCATCGCGAAGATCGCGCCGGACAGGTTGTGCCAGACCGAGAACACCGCGGCGGGCAGCGCCGCGAGCGGTGAGAAGTGCGCGGCGGCCAGCGACGCGGCAAGGCCCGAGTTCTGCATGCCGACCTCGATCGCGATCGCTCGGCGCTCGCGCTGGCTCATCCGCAGACCCATGGCGGCCAGGTAGCCGAGCAGCAGCCCGAAACCGTTGTGCAGGAACACGGCCAGGAAGACCAGCAGGCCCGCCTCCACGATCCGGTCGGCGCTGCCCGCCACGACCGCGGCGACGATGAGAGCGATCGCGATGGTGGAGACCCACGGCAGCGCCGGCTGCGCCCGCTCGACCCAACGGCGCAGCAGCAGGCGCACGACGAGACCCGCCACGACGGGCAGCAGGACGGTCTGCAGGATCGAGATCATCATCGACGCGAACGGCACCTCGAGGAACTGGCCCGCGAGCCACAGCGTCAGCAGCGGCGTCAGGACCGGGGCGAGCAGGGTCGAGCAGGTCGTGACGGTGACCGACAGCGCCGTGTCGCCGCGCGAGAGGTAGGTCACGACGTTCGAGGCGGTGCCGCCCGGCGCGCACCCGACGAGGATGACGCCGGCCGCCAGTTCGGCGGGCAGCTGCAGCACGAGCACGATGAGCCACGCGGTCAGCGGCATGATGAGGTACTGCAGCACGACGCCGATCAGCACCATCCACGGCCGCTTCAGGATGCGGGAGAAGTCGGGCAGCGTGAGCGTCAGGCCCATCCCGAACATCACGACACCGAGCAGCCACGGCACCGCCTGCCCGAGCGGCGCGATCGCGTCCGGCAGCAGGAACCCGAGGACCCCCGCGACGATGACGAGGATCGGGAAGACGGTGACGGCGAGCCGTGCGGCTCGGTCGGCGGAAGGGGTGCCGACCTCAGGACGATGCGTGGTGCTCATCCCTCTTAGCTATCACGACTGCGGCCGGAGCACGCAATCTGCGCAGCGGCGGAGGCTCCGATGCCGGTGGGAGTGAGCGGATCGCTCACTCCCACCGGAGACGGAGTCAGTGGCCGCCGTGGAACCCGCCGCCCGGCTGCTCCTCGGGCTTGCGCACGAAGAACGCGGCCGCGACCGCGATCACCGCGACGATCGCCGAGAACAGGAAGGCCGCGCGGGCGCCGGCCGCGCCGGCCGCGAGCTCGGCGAGGCCGGCCGCTTCACGAGAGGCGGACACGGAGGCCATGGTCGTGATGAGCACGGCGACGCCGGCCGCACCCGCGACCTGCTGCAGCGTGTTCAGCACGGCGGAGCCGTGCGAGTACAGGCGCGGCTGCAGCGACCCGAGCGACGCCGAGAACAGCGGCGTGAACGACATCGCCATGCCGATGGACATCGCGACCTGCGCGCCGACCAGCGCCGCGACGGAGGTCGACTCGGTCAGCATCGTGGCGTAGAAGATCATCACGGCGGCGACGAGGACCGTGCCGGGGACCAGCAGGATGCGCGCACCGCGCGCGTCGTAGATCCGGCCGATGATCGGGCCGAGGAGACCCATCATGATCGCGCCGGGAAGGACGACGAGCCCCGACTCGGTCGCGGAGAGCTGCACGACGTCCTGCATGTAGAGCGGCAGCGCCGTGAAGGTGCCGAACATCGCCAGCGACAGGATCGCGAGCACGACGACCGCGAACGTGAAGTTGCGCGACGCGAACACGCGCAGGTCCAGCAGCGCATCGTCGGCCTTCTGCAGCGAGAGCTGACGCCACACGAACAGCGCGAGCACCACGACGGATGCGACGATCATGCCGATCGCCACGCCGGTCGGCATCGCGGCCGCCGACTCGCCGCCGTGCGATCCGCCGGCCTGGCTCAGGCCGAACACGAGCCCACCGAACGCGAGCGCCGACAGGACCACCGACAGCACGTCGAGAGGCGCACGCGACGTGTCGCCGAGGTTCGTCATCCACTTCACGCCGATGATCAGCGCGACGATCGCGATCGGCAGGACGACGCCGAAGATCCAGCGCCAGTTGGCGATGTCGAGCAGCACGCCCGCCAGCGTCGGGCCGATGGCCGGGGCGAGCGAGATCACGATGCCCACCCGGCCCATGATGCGACCGCGCGACTGGGCGGGCACGACCGTCATGACGGTCGTCATGAGCAGCGGCATGGTGATCGCGGTGCCGGCCGCCTGGATCACGCGGCCGAACAGCAGCGGGACGAAGCTGGGCGCGACGAGACACAGCAGGGTGCCGGCCGTGAACAGCGACATCGCCAGCACGAATGCCTGGCGCGTGGTGAGGCGCTGCAGCAGAAAGCCGGTCGTCGGGATGACGACGGCCATCGTCAGCATGAACGCGCTCGTGAGCCACTGGCCGAGCTCGGGCGGCACGCCCAGGTCGGTGTTGAGGTGCGGGATCGCGATGCTCATCGTCGTCTCGTTGAGGATCGCGACGAACGCGGCGATCAGCAGCAGCCAGACCACGCGCATGCCGCGAGGGTCGATCTCGGGCGCACGGGAGGCCACGGAGGGGACGGGTATCGAACCGGTTCCGGGGGTGACGTCAGTGGTGGTCATCGTTCTCCTCGAGGCGGGAAGGGCGAAGCACCCGGTGCGCATCGGGTGGTGATGCAGCGGAAGGCGGGCGGGCCGGCAAGAGGGCATGAGCATGCGCCGACGGTTCAGCCTAACGGGGGCCGCCGACGTCCTATTCCCGATCTGCGGGATTTCATTTCCACGTCATCCGGTGGTCTCCTCGGGCGACGCGAGGCCGGCGGTCTCGCCTGCGCCGCGGCCGGCGCGCGTCGCCCGGAAACTAGGCTGGCCGCATGAGCATGGGGCGGGGCATGGGCGGCCGTGGCGGCGGCGGGCGACCCGTCGACGAGGACGCGCTGCGGCGTCAGAACGCCGAGGCCCCGCTCATCCCGAACCTCGGGCGCCGCGTCATGGCGCTGTTCCGCCCGTACCGCGCGCGGATCGCCGTCACGGGACTGCTCGTCGTGGTGGGCGCCGCGCTCGGCGCGATCCCGCCGCTCGTGATCCAGCGCATCTTCGACGATGCGCTGTTCCCCGTGGACGAGTCGGCCGGGGTGATGGGATCCGTGCAGCTCGACCTGCTGGTGCGTCTCGTGCTGCTCATCGTCGGGCTCTACGTGGTGAGCGCCCTCGTGGGCGTCGCGCAGACGTGGTTCACGTCGAACGTCGGCAACCGCGTCACGGGCGACCTGCGGGTGCGGATGTTCGAGCACCTCCAAGCGATGGAGCTGGCGTTCTTCACGCGCACGAAGACGGGCGTGATCCAGTCGCGCCTGCAGAACGACGTGGGGGGCGTCTCGGGCGTCCTCACCAACACCGTCGCGAGCATCCTCGGCAACACCGTCACGGTGATCGCGTCGCTCGTCGCGATGATCCTGATCGACTGGCGCCTCACGCTCATCGCGGTCGTGCTCATGCCGATCCTCGTGCTCGTGCAGCGGCGCGTGGGGCAGGTGCGCGCGAAGATCGCGGCCCAGACGCAGCAGTCGCTGTCGGAGCTGACCGCGATCACGCAGGAGACGCTGAGCGTCTCCGGCATCCTGCTGTCGAAGTCGTTCAACCGGCAGCGCACCGAGTCGACGCGGTACGCCGACGAGAACGCCAATCAGATCCGCCTGCAGGTGCGGCAGGCGATGAGCGGCCAGGGCTTCTTCGCGGTCGTGCACGTGCTGATGGCGAGCGTGCCGGCGGTCATCTACCTCGTGGCGGGCTTCCTGCTGGTGGGCGACCCCGGCATCATCACGGCCGGAA
>NZ_JAPSJA010000116.1 GCF_031178525.1 Microbacterium sp. | reverse complement strand
CGCGATCGCGATGGCCACGGCACCGGCGAAGGCGACGATCGCGTAGCCCAGCCGCGGGCGGCGGCGCGGTGCGGCGTCGGGGACGGCCTGCAGCCGGCGGCGCGGTGCGCCGGTCGGCTCGGGACGGATCTGAGGATGGGCGGCGCGGACGTCGACCGCCGTGTTCGCGAGACTCATGCCGCCTCCTTGATTCGTTCGATGGCGCGCAGGCGCACGGGCTTCGCGCGCGGGTTCCGTGCGGCCTCCTCGTCGCTCGCGAGCTCCGCGCCCTTGACGAGCAGGCGGAACTGGGGGGCGTGCTCGGGAAGCTCGAAGGGCAGTCCGGGAGGCGCGGTGGACGTCGTCGCCTCGGCGAAGAGCCGCTTGACGAAGCGGTCCTCGAGCGACTGGTACGACAGCACGACGAGCCGCCCGCCGACAGCGAGCGTGCCGAGCGCCGCGGGGATCGCACGCTCGAGCGCTGCAAGCTCGCCGTTCACTTCGATGCGAAGCGCCTGGAACACGCGCTTGGCCGGGTGGCCGGCGTTCTTCAGAGCCGCGGGGGTGGCCGACTGCAGGATGTCCACGAGCTGCCCGGAGCGCGTGATCGGCGTCGTCTGCCGGGCCGCGATGATGGCGCGGGCGTAGCGGCCGGCGAGCTTCTCCTCGCCGTACCGCTCGAAGATGCGGCGCAGATCGCCCTCGCCGTACGTCGCGACGACATCCGCGGCCGTGATGCCCTGCGTAGGGTCCATGCGCATGTCAAGCGGCGCGTCCTGCGCGTAGGCGAAGCCGCGCTCGGCCTCGTCGAGCTGCAGCGACGAGACGCCGAGGTCGTAGAGGATCGCGTCCGCGTGGTCGTGGCCCGCGGCGCGGACCGCCTCGGCGATGCCGTCGTAGACGGTGTGCACCAGCGAGATGCGGTCGGCGAACGGCGCGAGGCGCTCGCCGGCGATGCGGAGCGCGTCGGGGTCGCGGTCCAGTCCGACCTGCTGGATGTGCGGGAAGCGCTCGAGGAACGCCTCGGAGTGACCGCCCATGCCCAGCGTGCCGTCGACGTAAACGGCGCTCCTCCCCGCCTCCTGCGCGTGACGCAGGGCGGGGCCGAGCAGCTCGACGCAGCGCTCGAGCAGGACGGGGATGTGGATGTCGCGGAGGTTCATGATGCGTCGGGTTCTGTGAGGAGGTGAAGGCGGTCCCTCGGCTGTGATCCCCAACCGCTCGACCTGGCGCCGGGGAAGTGCGTCAGGGCTGCGGGTGGGGGTCGCAACCGGGGGCTCGCGTCTCAGAACAGTCCCGGGATCACCTCCTGCTCCATCTCCGAGTAGCTCTCTTCGTTGCTTTCCAGGTAGGCGTTCCACGCGGCGGCGTCCCAGATCTCGGCGTGAGCTCCCACGCCCGTCACGACGAGTTCCTTCTCGAGTCCGGCGTAGGTGCGCAGGTGCTGCGGGATCGTGATCCGGTTCTGGCCGTCGGGGGTCTCGGCGCTGGCGCCGGACAGGAACATGCGCAGGAAGTCGCGTGCCTGCTTGTTGCTGAGCGGGGCCTGACGGACCCGTTCGTGCACCTGCTCGAACTCCGAGGTGCTGAAGACGTACAGGCATCGCTCCTGGCCGCGGGTGACGACGACTCCACCCGCGAGCTCCTCCCGGAACTTGGCGGGGAGGATGACGCGGCCCTTGTCGTCGAGCTTGGGGGTATGGGTACCCAACAGCACTGGCCATCACCCCCTCCGTCCGGCCCTCGTGAGGTAGCCCCCACTTTACTCCACTTCGCCCCACTGTCTAGAGCGAATCGCGGCGAGTTCGGCGGCATTGGCCGCGACGATGCGCGGAATTCCGCGGTGGAGCGCGAGTGGGGCGCGGTGGAGGAAGATCGTGCGCGCTGAGCGCCGATTCGGTCGGACGGGAGGCCGCCGAGCACGAAAAAAGCGCCGACCCGAAGGTCGGCGCTTGATCTGGGGGAAAGTGGAGGGCTAGCCGTCGCCGTTCTGACGACGCTCCCAGCGCTCGTTGATGCGGTCCATGAAGGAGGAGTTCGCGCGGGCGGGACGCGGACCGCGGCCAGCGCCGGTGCTTCGCGGCGTCGGCGCGCTGCCCTTCACGGGAGTCACGGCGAGGATGACGCCGCCGAGCATCGCAGCGAAGCCCGCCACACCCAGCGCGAGGCCGAGCGGCAGACTCGTGCGCCACAGTGCGATGCCCGCGATCACGGCACCGAGGCCGGCCAGCACGACGAGCGCGCCGATGATCAGGTTGCGATAACTCAGGACCTGTGCGCCCGCAGGCGCGCTCACGACATCGGCGTCGTTCTGCATGAGATGGCGCTCCATCTCATCGAGAAGGCGCTGCTCCTGTTCGGAGAGTGGCATCTTGTCCCCCTCAGGTGATGGCTGACCCTCATTCTAGGCCCCGCCCGGAGAACTAGGCTAGGCCCGTGACTGCCTCGCTCCCCCTTGTCGAAGCGATCTCCCAGCGTCTCGATAAGTTTACGCACGCACGCGAGGAGGAAGCGGCCGAGTTCGGCGACGAGGGCCTCGGCTTCGTCGGCCACGCGGCGGCGAGCGTGCGGGGCGGCAAGCGGCTTCGCGCGCGCTTCGCATGGTGGGGCTGGCGCGGCATCGCCGACGACGATCGCGACGCCGATGCCGTGATCGGCACGTGCGCGGCACTGGAGATCTTTCAGGCCGCGGCCCTCGTGCACGACGATCTGATCGACAACTCGGACACCCGCCGCGGTCGCCCTTCCGCGCACCGTGCGCTCGAGGCGGCCCATCGCGGTGCCGGCTGGACCGGCGACGCCGAGGCCTACGGCCGCGCCGGCTCGGTGCTCCTGGGCGATCTGCTGGTGGCGTGGAGCGACGACCTGTTCGAGGAGTCGCTCGCGGACCTCTCCTCGCGCGCCGCGGCGGCCGTCGCGCGTGCCGAGTACGCGAGGATGCGCCGCGACGTCACCGTCGGCCAGCTCCTCGACATCGCCGAGGAGTCGGCATGGAGCACGGCGCCGGAGGATGCGCACGCGGAGCGGGCGCTGCGGATCGCGTCGTACAAGTCCGCGCGCTACAGCGTGCAGCAGCCGCTCGTGATCGGCGGGGCTCTCGCACGGGGCGACGAGACGCAGCTGCGTGCGCTGCGCGCGTTCGGGCATCCGCTCGGCATGGCGTTCCAGCTGCGCGACGACGTGCTGGGCGTGTTCGGCGACGCCGACGAGACGGGAAAGCCTGCCGGCGACGACCTGCGCGAGGGGAAGCGCACCGCGCTCGTGGCCTTCGCCCGCGCGACGACCGCAGGCGCCGATCGGGAGCGGTTCGACGCCATGCTCGGTGACGTCGCGCTGACGGACGCGGATGTCGCGTGGCTGCGCGACCTCATCGTCTCCAGCGGCGCGCTCGCGCGCGTGGAGGCGTTGATCTCCGACTACGCGGCGGAGGCCGATGCCGCACTGACCGCGGCGCATCTTGAGACCCGAGCTGCGGGCGAGCTGCGCGCGCTCGCGCGCGCAGCGGTCGAGCGCCGGGCCTGACCGGGACCGGCGAGACGCCGGATCAGCCGAGCGTCTGGGCGACCCGGCGCACCTCTGCCTTGCGTCCGGCGCGGAGGGCCTCGATCGGCGACACGCCGATCGATTCCTCAGGGGTCAGCAGCCAGTCGATCGCCTCATCGTCGCTGAAGCCGACGTCGTGCAGCACGAACACGGTGCCACGCAGCGACGACAGCACGTCGCCGTCGACGAAGAACACCGCCGGGATCTTGAGCGCGCCCTCGCGTCGCGACCCGACGAGCGCCTTGTCGTCGAGCAGCCGCCGCACACGACCGGGGGTCTCGCCGATCAGCTCGGCGACGTCCGGGATGCTGAGCCACTCGGTCTGGGTCCGTGAGAAGTCTTCCGCCGTCACCTTGCCACTATCTCATCCGGCGGGCCCGACGGCCGTCCCGCTGGGCACCACGCGAAACCCGGTCCGGCCACGCCGATCACATTCGTCACATAGGACACACCAGTGGCGATCCGTACCGACTGAAACATGGATCACCCTAGATACCACTGGTTGACACGTTTTCACTTCCGTGACACGGTTTCTTGAGCCAGACATTCAGCAGACCCGCGCTGAAGGTCGACAAGAGGGGAACCCATCGTGCACCGTCGTACTCCTGCACGCGCCAGCCACGCCAAGGCGAGCCAGCCGATGCGCTCGCTGTTGACCACCGTGCCGGTGGCGATCGCGGGCTCCATCGCCCTCTCCCTCGGCGCCACTCCGGCCGCCGCGGCCGAGGTGAAGGTCCGTGACGGTGCGCGCGAGGGGCAGACCCGCACCGATGCGTTCGGCACCGTGCGCGGTGCGAACGCGGTCAAGGCCGCTCCGGCTCCCCGCATCGAGACCGCGGTCCGCACCGCCGCTGCTCCCACGACCCACGTCGTGCAGCCGGGCGACACGATCACGCGCATCGCGATCCGCGCGGGCCTGCGCACCATCGACGTCCTGACGTGGAACAACCTCAGCTGGTCGAGCACGATCTACCCCGGTCAGGTGCTGCGGCTGACGAAGGCCGCCTCTGCCCCCGCGGCGGTCGCCAAGCCTGCGGCCGCCAAGCCCGCCGCCGCGAAGCCCGCAGCGACCTACACCGTCAAGGCCGGCGACACCGTGTGGGGCATCGCCCACCACCACAAGACGACGGTCGCCGCCATCCTGCGCGCCAACGGCCTCAGCTCTGCGGCGGTCATCTACCCCGGGCAGAAGCTCAAGGTGAGCGGCGCGTCCGCGACGCCCACGCCCGCGGCGGCCTCCGGCGGCTCCGGATCCGTCGCGACGTCGAAGCCCGCGGCGCCGTCGTCGAGCGCCGCGACCTACACGGTCAAGGCCGGGGACACGGTGTGGGGCATCGCGCAGAAGCACCGCGTCAGCATCGCCACGATCATCAGCGCGAACGGCCTGGACAAGGTCGCGACGATCTTCCCCGGCCAGAAGCTGAAGGTCGGATCCGCCGCCGCGGCCCCCGCTCCGGTGCCCGCATCCGCGCCCGCGCCGGCCGCGGCCCCGGTCACGTCGGGCAGCGGCAAGACGCACGAGGTCAAGGCCGGCGACACCCTGTGGGCGATCGCGCAGAAGCACGGCACCACGGTCTCGGCGATCCTCAAGGCGAACGGCCTGTCGAGCGGCGCGATCATCTACCCCGGGCAGAAGCTGAAGCTCTCGGGCGCCGCGGCCGCGCCGGCTGCCGTCTCGAAGCCCACGGCCGGTGACCGCGAGGACCCGCGCATCCAGCGCTCCGCCGTCCTCGACGCACAGCAGATCGAGAACGTCCGCCTCATCATCCGGGTGGGACGCGACATCGGCGCGTCCGACCGCGCGATCGCCATCGCCCTGGCGACCGCCATGGTCGAGTCGGGCATCCGAAACCTGAACTACGGCGACCGCGACTCGCTCGGCCTGTTCCAGCAGCGCCCGAGCGCCGGCTGGGGCACCCCCGAGCAGATCCGTGACCGCGTGCGCTCGACGCGCGTGTTCTTCGGCGGCGCGCAGAACCCCAACAAGGGCAAGACCCGGGGTCTGTACGACATCAAGGGCTGGGAGAAGATGGAGTTCACGAAGGCCGCCCAGGCCGTGCAGATCTCCGCGTTCCCGAACCGCTACGGGCAGTGGGAGACCGCCGCGTACGGCTGGCTCCGCCAGTTCGGCTGAGTTCCCGCCCGTCGCGCGCCGGGGTGAGCGACCGAGCGCCGGGTGGAGACCGTCACGGCGTCGTTTCGCGCGGCCCGCTCCCCTCTCGGCATCCGCGGGTGCGCCGCTCCCGGCTCCTCAGGGGCCCGAACGTAGAATTCACACGTGAGCACGAGTCAGCAGGTCGATCCCCTCATCGGGCGGCTTGTCGACGGCCGGTACCGGGTGCGCGCCCGCATCGCTCGCGGCGGGATGGCCACCGTCTACGTCGCGACCGACCTGCGCCTGGAGCGCCGCGTCGCGCTCAAGGTGATGCACGGCCACCTCAGCGACGACAGCGTCTTCCAGAGCCGCTTCATCCAGGAGGCGCGCTCGGCTGCCCGCCTGTCGGATCCGCACGTGGTCAACGTGTTCGATCAGGGACAGGACGGCGAACTCGCCTACCTGGTCATGGAGTACCTGCCGGGCATCACGCTCCGAGAGCTTCTCAAGGAGCAGCGGCGGCTCACCGTGACGCAGACGATCACGATCATGGACGCCGTGCTGTCGGGGCTCGCGGCCGCCCACCGCGCGGGACTCATCCACCGCGATGTGAAGCCGGAGAACGTGCTGCTGGCCGAGGACGGCCGCATCAAGATCGGCGATTTCGGCCTCGCGCGCGCCTCGTCGGCCAACACCGCCACGGGACAGCAGCTGCTCGGCACGATCGCGTACCTCGCGCCCGAGCTCGTCACGCGCGGCACGGCTGACGCGCGCAGCGACATCTACGCGCTCGGCATCCTGCTGTACGAGATGCTCGCCGGAGAGCAGCCGTACAAGGGCGAGCAGCCGATGCAGATCGCCTTCCAGCACGCGACCGATTCGGTGCCGCGACCGAGCGTGAAGAACCCCGGCGTCCCGGAGCAGCTCGACGAGCTCGTGCTGTGGGCGACGGAGAAGAACCCGGATGAGCGTCCCTCCGACGCGCAGGAGATGCTCGAGCGGCTGCGCGAGATCGAGCGCGAGCTCGGCATCGCTCCCCTGCCCACCCGCTCCGCCCCCGCGTTCGAGACGCGCGCGCTCGCATCCGAGGCGAGCGCCTCGGGCGCGACCAAGATCCTGCCGGGCGGTCTCGTCTCCACGGGCGAGATCACGGGCGAGGTGGTCGACACCGGGCCGGTCGAGGAGGCGGACAACGCGTCTCGCCTGCGTCGTCGCGCCGAGCAGCGCAAGCGCAGAGGAGGTCTGCTGATCGCGCTCGTACTCGTGCTCGCGGCGGCAGCCGGCGCGATCGGATGGTGGTTCGGCTCGGGCCCCGGCTCGCAGGTCCAGGTGCCGGATGTGGCGGGCATGACGTTCGCCGAGGCGCAGCAGGAGCTGGCGGGTGCCGAGCTCGTCGCCGTGGAGGACGCGGACAACGACCCGTACGTGCCCGCGGGCCAGACGATCCGCACCGACCCGGGCATCGGCACGCCCACCGACAAGGGCGCCGATGTGCGCGTGTTCATCTCCACCGGCCCCGCCGAGGTCACCCTCGAGTCCTTCGAGGGACTGTCGCTCGCGGACGCGCAGTCGATCCTCGACGAGAGGGTCATCACGTATGACGACGCCGAGAACCTCCTCGTGTTCTCCGACGCGCCGGCAGACCAGGTGATCGGCCTCGACATCCTCCCCGCCGGCACCGAGGAGCGTGTCGACTGCTTCGAGGGCTGCACGGTCCACGAGGGGGATGTCGCGGACTTCGTCGTCTCCCTCGGCCCCCTGCCGGACGTGACGGGCGAGCCGGTCGACGAGGCGGAGCAGATCCTCGCGGACGCGGGGTTGAACCCGACGGCCACCGAGGAGTACGCGCCCGATGTCGCCGCCGACACGGTGCTCCGCGTCGAGCCGCGCGCCGAGGAAGGCAACTGGCGCCCCGGCGACGACATCACGATCGTGCGCTCGCTGGGCGCGCTGCCCGATGTCACCGGCAGGTCCACGGCGGACGCGCAGCAGACACTCTCGGAGGCGCGGCTGAACGCGGTCGTGGTCGAGGAGTACAGCGAGAGCGTGCCCGCGGACACGATCATCCGCGTCGCGCCGCGCGCCGAGGAGGGCAACTGGCGCCCCGGCGACGACATCACCATCGTTCGCTCGCTCGGCCCCCAGCCCATCCCGGTGCCCGAGGTACCGGACGGAGCCACGGTAAGTCAGATGGCAGCGCTCATTCGTGAGGCGGGGCTCACGCCGTCAACCTCGCTCCCCGAGGGCATCCTGTGGGACTTCTTCACGGTCGCGAGCCTCGACCCCGCTCCCGGCACGACGCTGCGCCGCGGCGACACGGTCACGATCGTCAGCCAGGGCTGAAGTCGCCCCCGCCCCAGTCCGCGGACGCGCAACGGCTCTCGGGTGGGCCGGAGGCGAGACCCCCAAGACCACCGTCTCACCGTCTCACCGGCACGAAGCCGACCGCGGCGGA
>NZ_JAPSJA010000370.1 GCF_031178525.1 Microbacterium sp. | reverse complement strand
GTGCACTGCGGAGATCACCGCGGAGCCCTCTCCGACGGCGGCGGCCACGCGCTTGAGCGAGCTGCGGCGCACGTCGCCGACAGCGAAGCAGCCCGATACCGAGGTCTCCAGCGCGTCCGGGTCTCCGTCGCCCATCCATGCGCCGGCCTCGAGCACCTCTCGTCCGGTGAGGATCGACCCCCAGCGATCACGCGCCACGGGTCCCGCCCAGTCGGTGCGCGGGCGCGCGCCGATCGTGACGAACAGCGCGTCGGCGGGCTCTTCGCGACGGACTCCCTCTGCATCCTCCAGCACGATCCCGCCGAGCCGGCCGCCCTCCGCAGCGGGGAGCGCGTCGACGACGCGGGATCGCGTGATCAGGCGCACGCCGGCGGCAGACAGCGCGTGGATCAGATACTGCGACATGCTCTCGGCGAGCCCCTCACCGCGCACGACGAGCGTCACGGTCCGGGCGAACCGCGCGAGGTGCAGCGCGGCCTGGCCGGCCGAGTTGCCGCCGCCCACCACCACGGCGGCGCGTCCGGCTTGCGCGCGGGCCTCCACGGAGGAGGCGCCGTAGAACACGGACGAGCCGATGTACGGCGCGAGAGCCGGTACGGCGAGGCGGCGGTAGTCGACGCCCGTCGCGATCACGACCGCGCGCGCCCGCACCGCCTCCGCGCCGTCGATCTGCAGCCGCAGGCGCGTCGGACCGTCGGCGGCATCGACCTCGAGCCCCGTACACCGTCGCGCGTGCGCGAAGTGCGCGCCGAAGAGCCATGCCTGGCGGTATGCGCGCTGGGCCAGCTCGGCGCCCGACACCCCGCGGGGGAAGCCGAGGTAGTTCCGGATGAGCGAGCTCGATCCTGCCTGGCCGCCCATCGACGCCGCCTCCAGCACGAGCGTGTCGAGGCCCTCGCTCGCCGCGTACACGGCGGAGGCGAGACCCGCCGGTCCGGCTCCGACGATCGCGACGTCCACGACGCGATCAGGAAGCGCGGTCGTGTAGCCGCCGACCCGCGCGAGCTCGGCATCGCCGGGGTCGACCAGCACGCGGCCGTCCGCCGTGGCGACGATCGGCGCATGCGGGGTGCCCGGGCCGATGCCCGCCGCGCCGACCAGCTCCGCCGCCTCCGGATCGTCCGACGAGAGCTCCCGCACGGCGATGCCCGCCCGCTGCAGGCGTGCGCGTACGACGTGCGAGCGCGCGCCCGTGGGGTCGGCGACGAGCGTGAACTCGGGATGATCGACGCCCGCCGCACGCGACCACTCGCGCAGGAGCTCGGTCACGGCGCGGTGGAAGGACTCGTCGGGACGCTGCCGCGGCGCCACGAGGTACCCCTCGATCGCGCCCCGCGACATGTGGCCGAGCAGCTCGGACACGACCCGCTCGTCGCCCCACTCGCCCCACTCGATCACGAGGGTCCGGCGCGTGTCGGGCGACACCTGTGCAACGTGGGCGAGCAGATCGCCGGCTTCGCTCGCGGCGTCGCGGCCCGCCGCGAGGATCGCGATGCGGCGCGCATCCGCGACGAGCGCATCGACCTCGGACCGCGCGGTCGCCGCGTCGGGCAGCCGCAGGATCCGATAGTCGTCTCCGTAGCGCCGCTCCAGTTCGTCGGCGACGCCGGAGGCGACGGAGCCGACGACGGCGATGACGGCAGCGGTCGGCGGCGGGGAATCAGGCTCCGGGATCACGGCACGCCCCCTGTCGATGCGCCTCGCTGCGGGCCGTCGCGGGCGCGCCGCCCCGTGGGGCGAGTGTAGCGCCCTGGACGGCGGCGGCGTACGGGAAGAGACTTCCCACACGACCACCCCGCCGGGCATCCGAACCCCGGACCAGCGGTTCCGCGTCTTCGTCAGCTCGACCCTGAGGGAGATGGCGACGCGGGACGGGCGCCGCGGAGCCGCCCGCGACCGGCGAGCCGATCTACATCCACAGGATGACCCGGATCCGCTCCGCGACCGACGCCGCGGACGGGCCGGCCGAGCAGGCTGGAGGCATGACCA
>NZ_JAPSJA010000010.1 GCF_031178525.1 Microbacterium sp. | reverse complement strand
ACAACCTCTTCGGCGACATCCTCACAGACCTGGCCGGCGCCGTCACCGGTGGCATCGGCCTCGCCGCCTCGGGAAACATCAACCCCAGCGGCGCCTTCCCGTCGATGTTCGAGCCCGTGCACGGATCTGCGCCCGACATCGCCGGAACCGGCAAGGCCGATCCGACGGCCGCCATCGGCTCCATCGCCCTGCTGCTCGATCACCTCGGGCTGGCAGAAGAGGCGGATCGTGTGACGCGCGCGATCGAGCACGACATCGACTCACGGGGCGCGGAGCCCCGCACCACGACGCAGGTCGGCGACGCCATCGCCGCACGCCTGCAGGCGTAATCTGGGCCCACGCGCCCGAGACAGGATCACCGACATGACCGACACCCTCGCCCAGACCGACGACGCACTCGCCCCGCTCGATTTCGCGGTCACCAGGAACCTCGCGGCGAAGTCGCCGTCCGAGCGTGCGCAGCTGCTCGAGAACCCCGGCTTCGGCACCGTCTTCACCGACCACATGGTCGACGTGTGCTGGTCGGTCAAGGGCGGCTGGCACCGGCCCCGCGTGCAGCCGTACGGGCCGATCAGTCTCGATCCCGCCGCGGCCGTGCTGCACTACGGCCAGGAGATCTTCGAGGGCATCAAGGCCTACCGTCACGCGGACGGCGGCGTCTACACGTTCCGTCCCGAGCAGAATGCGCAGCGCCTGCAGCGCAGCGCGCGCCGCCTGGCGCTGCCGGAGCTGCCGACGGAGTACTTCCTGCAGTCGCTGCGCGAGCTGATCGCGGTCGACGGTGACTGGGTTCCGTCGGGCGAGGACCAGACCCTGTACCTGCGCCCGTTCATGTTCGCCAAGGAGGCGTTCCTCGGGGTGCGCCCGGCTCAGAAGGTGGCCTACTACCTGATCGCGAGCCCGGCGGGCTCGTACTTCAAGGGCGGCATCCAGCCCGTCAAGATCTGGCTGTCCGAGCGCTACCAGCGCGCCGCGAAGGGCGGCACCGGTGCGGCGAAGACGGGCGGCAACTACGCCGCGAGCCTGCTGCCGCAGGCCGAGGCGTACGAGAACGGCTGCGACCAGGTCGTGTTCCTCGACGCCGACGGCAACATCGAAGAGCTCGGCGGCATGAACATCCTGTTCGTCATGAAGGACGGCACGATCGTCACGCCCGCGTCCGAGACGATCCTCGACGGCATCACGCGCAACTCGCTCCTGCAGCTCGCGCGCGACCGCGGCCTCGCGGTCGAGCAGCGGCCCGTGTCGCTGAGCGAGTGGCGCGAGGGCGTCGCCTCCGGCGACATCACCGAGGTGTTCGCGTGCGGCACCGCGGCCGTGATCACACCCATCGGCGCCCTCAAGGCCGCCGGCTTCGAGGACGCCCAGCCGATCGGAGAACTCGCGCTCTCGCTGCGCGAGGAGCTCACCGACATCCAGTACGGACGCCGCGAGGACAAGCACGGCTGGCTGCACCGGCTCGACGCCTGAGCGGTGTCGTTAGGCTGAGCGGGTGAAGATCGCCCGGTTCAGCCACAACGACACCATCCGCTACGGGATCCTCGACGAGGCCGATCTGGTCGTCCTGGCGGGCGATCCGATGTTCGCGGGCTTCGAGACCACGGGGGAGCGGGTGCCGCTCGCGGATGCCGCACTCCTGGCGCCCGTGATCCCGCGCTCCAAGATCGTGTGCGTCGGGCGCAACTACCGCGACCACGCGGCGGAGCTCGGCAACGAGGTGCCCAAGCAGCCCCTGCTGTTCTTCAAGCCGAACACCTCGGTGGTCGGCCCCGGCGACACGATCGTGCGGCCCCCTCAGACGCAGGACACGCAGTGGGAGGGCGAGCTGGCGGTCGTGATCGGCCGCATCGCCAAGAACGTCAAGGCCGACAACGCGCTCGACTACGTGTTCGGCTACACGGTCGCGAACGACGTCACAGCGCGCGACCTGCAGAAGCCGGACGGCCAGTGGGCGCGCGCGAAGGGGTTCGACACGTTCTGCCCGCTCGGCCCCGCGATCGAGACGGACTTCGACGTGTCGCAGGGTGAGGTCATCACCCGGCTGAACGGCGAGGTGAGGCAGCGGGCGCCGTTCACCGACATGATCTTCGACCTCCCGTTCCTCATCGAGTACGCATCGGCCGCGTTCACGCTGCTGCCGGGCGACGTGCTGCTGACCGGCACGCCCGCCGGCGTCGGGCCGTTCCAGGCGGGCGACACGATCGAGGTCGAGATCCCCGGCATCGGGATCCTCCGCAACACCGCCCGCGACGCGCTCGCGTCGTGACCACCTCTGCCGCCGTTCCCGCCGCGGGTGAGCTGGCGCGCATCCAGGGCCGGACGGTCAGGGTCCTGGCGGCGGGCCAGGTGCTCGGCGGAGTCTCGTTCGGTGCGACCGTGTCACTCGGCGCGCTGCTGGCGGCCGACGTGTCGGGGCAGGAGTCGCTCTCCGGGTTCGCGACGGCCGCCGTCACGCTCGGCGCGGCGCTGTGCGCGATCCCCCTGGCACGCCTTGCGGGCGCGCGCGGCCGGCGCTTCGCGCTGACGCTCGGCAACCTGTTCGCGCTGGTCGGGATCGCGACCGTGATCACCGCGGCGGGCCTGCGAATGTTCCCGCTGCTGCTCGTCGGCGTGATCCTGATCGGCATGGGCAACGCCGGCAACCTGCAGTCGCGGTTCGCGGCGACGGACCTGGCGACGCCGCAGCGCCGCGGGCGCGACCTCGGCACGGTCGTGTGGGCGACGACCGTCGGGGGAGTGCTCGGTCCGCTCATGATCACACCCGGCGAGGCTCTCGGTGCGGCCGTCGGGATGCCGCCGCTCACGGGCGCGTACCTGTTCTCGATCGTCGCGCAGCTCGCGGCCCTGGCGCTCTACGTGGTCGCGCTGCGGCCCGATCCGCTCGTGCTCGCCCAGCGGATCGCCCGCTCGTCCGGTCCCGCCGGGCCGGTGGTGGAGGCCGACCGGCCCGTCGCCGCCCGGTACGCCATGCTCGCGGTCGCCGCCTCGCACGTCGTGATGGCGTCCGTGATGGCGATGACGCCGATCCACCTGTCGCACATCGCGCACGGCGGCGCCCACGCCGGGCATGGCTCCGACACGACCGAGATCACGCTGCTGGTCGGCACCACGATCGCGCTGCACGTGCTCGGGATGTACGGCGCCTCGCCTCTGTTCGGCTGGCTCGCCGACCGGATGGGCCGGGTCACGACGGTCCTCACCGGCCTCGGGATCCTGGCCCTCTCGCTCGGCACCCTCACGATCTGGCCGGACGAGCAGCCAGCGGTCGTCGTCGGGCTGTTCCTGCTCGGCCTCGGCTGGAGCGCCGGCACGGTCGCCGGATCAGCGCTGCTCACCGAGAGCACACCCGTCGGCCGGCGCCCGCGCCGTCAGGGCTTGAGCGACACCATGATGACCGCCTCGGCCGCGGTCGGCGCCGTGCTCGCGGGTGTGGTGCTGGACACGCTCGGCTACGGCGCTCTGGCACTCATCGCCCTCGGTGTCGTGGCCGTCACGGCCCTGCTGTCGCCGCTCGGGCGCCGCTGACCGGCACGCGACGGCGCGCGACCCGCGCGCGACCCGCGCGCGACCCGCACGTGCGTCGCGGATCCCCCGTCAGCCCCGCAGGGCGCGCACCGCGCGGTCGACGTCCTCAAGGTCGTTGAAGACGTGGAAACCGAGACGTACGCGTCCGGCGCGGCCTGACGCGGTGATCCCCGCCTGCACGAGTCGGGCGAGGCCGTCGCCGTCCGGATCCGGTGCGGAGACGATCGCGCTCGCGATCGCCGGCTCGGGGAGCGAGAGCAGTTCGCGGCAGTGCCGCGCGAGTCCGGTGTCATGCGCGTGGATCGCCGCCGGATCCGATGCCGCGAACAGCGCGAGCGACTGCTCGGCGCCGAGAAAGGCCTGCCAGGCGGGAGAGATGTCGAGCCTCGTCGCATCGGTCGCCAGCGGGAGGTCGTGCCCGTAGCAGGACGTCCACGGATCGGCGCCCGCGTACCATCCGGCGAACAGGGGCGGGATCTCGCGCGCGAAGTCCTCCGAGACGGCGAGGAAGGCGACCCCGCGCGGCGCGCACAGCCACTTGTAGGCGTGACAGACCAGCGCGTCCACGGCGTCGGCCGAGACCGGCAGCCAGCCGACCGCCTGCGCCCCGTCGCAGAGGGTGCGAGCGCCGTGGCGGCGCGCGGCCTCGGTGATGGCGGGCAGGTCGGCGACGTCGCCCGTGGCCGACTGGACGAGCGAGAACGCGACGAGCGCGGTGTCCGGGCGCACGGCATCCGCAAGCGCCGCGAGGGGGACGGCACGCACGCGCAGGCGTCGCGTCGAGTGCGCGAACGGCAGCAGCAGCGAGGAGAAGTCGCCCTCCGGGACGAGCACCTCCGCGCCGTCGGGAAGTGCCGCGGCGATCAGGGCCGCGAAGGGAGAGGTCTGCGAGCCGATCGCGACCCGCGCGGGGTCGACCCCGACGAGCTGCGCGAACAGCGCTCGCGACCGCTCCGCCGCCGCCGTGTACGCCGGGACGTCGACGCGTCCGGCGGCGGACGATTCGGCATCCGCGATCAAGGCGTCGCGCGTCGGGCGCGGGGGCAGACCGACGGTGCATGCGGCGAGATAGCCGGGCCCGCCGAGGAATTCGTCGCGGAGCGCGCCGATGGGGGAAGGGAAGGAGGGGGAGGACATGACATCCAGCGTCGCGACGAATGTCCCATTGGTCTACGGCAGGTTGCTGATCACATACTTCACCGCTGGTTATGGTTGACGGCATGACGGATGCGAGGGACGGCGCCCGCCCCGCCGCCATCGAGCTGGACGCGCACGACCTGCGACTGATGCGCGCCATCGCCGACGGCGGCTCGATCACGAGCGCCGCTGCGGCGCTCGGTTACAGCCAGCCCGCCGTGAGTCAGCACATCAAGCGACTCGAGGCGCGCACCGGCGTGCCGCTCGTCGAGCGGATCGGCCGGCGAGCGAGGCTGACCGAGGCGGGCCGCCTGCTCGCCCGCCATGCGCCGGCCGTTGTCACCGCACTGGAGGCCGCACAGGAGGACCTCCGGCTGCTGCGCGGCGGCGGCAGCGGCCGCGTGCGCATGACCGGCTTCCCGTCGGCATCGGCGACCGTGCTCCCGCGTCTCATGGCCGAGCTCGCACGCGAGCGCCCCGGCCTCGAGCTGCAGTACGTCGAGGCGGAGCCGCCCGAGGCGGTCGAAGCAGTGCGCGAGGGGCGCGCCGACCTCGCCCTGACGTTCAGCTTCCCGGGCGATCGAGAAGACCCGCACGGCGAGAGCGCGCGTGGCCTCACCGTCACGGTGGCGGGACATGACGACATGCTGCTCGTGCTGCCGGAGGCGCATCCGGCCGCGGCCGATCAGCGGGGTGCGGTCGCCGACCTCGCGGACGAGAACTGGATCGGCGGGTGCCCCCGGTGCCGTCGGCACCTGCTCGAGCTGTGCGCACGCGCGGGCTTCACGCCGCGGATCACGTTCGAGACCGACAACTTCGTCGCCGTCGAGGGTCTCGTGGCCCAGGGGATCGGAGTCGCCACGCTGCCGCGCATGGCCCTCGAGGCGACTCCGCGCCACGCCGGCGTGGCGATCCGCTCCCTGCCGCGGACCGAACGCCGCACGCTGCACCTCGTGGCCGCGCGCGGCGCCGAGCGCGTTCCGTCGGTGCGTGCGGTGCTCGCCGTCCTCGACCGCGTGCTTCCGGACATCCTCGGCCCGGTGGCGTCGGGTTCGCGCAACTAAGCTGGATCCGATGTCTTCTGCACCCGATCCCCGCACCACGACGGCCACCGGCGCCGACGTACGCGTGCGCTTCTGCCCTTCGCCCACCGGTCTGCCGCACGTCGGCCTGATCCGCACCGCCCTGTTCAACTGGGGCTACGCGCGCCACCACGGCGGCAAGCTCGTGTTCCGCATCGAGGACACGGATGCCGCGCGCGACAGCGAGGAGAGCTACCAGCAGCTGCTCGACGCGCTCCGCTGGCTGAAGATCGACTGGGACGAGGGCGTCGAGGTCGGCGGCCCGCACGCGCCGTACCGCCAGTCGCAGCGCACCGACCTCTACCTCGACGTGCTCGAGAAGCTGAAGGCATCGGGCGCCGTGTACGAGAGCTTCTCCGACGCTTCGGAGATCGACGCGCGCAACGAGGCCAACGGCCGCGCCAAGCAGCTCGGCTACGACAACTACGACCGCGACCTCACGGAGGAGCAGAAGGCCGCGTTCCGCGCGGAGGGGCGCCAGCCCGCCCTGCGCCTGCGCGTGCCGGACGAGGACATCACCTACGTGGACCTCATCCGCGGCGAGGTGACGTTCCCCGCCGGGTCGTTCCCCGACTTCGTGATCGTGCGCCCCAACGGCGCGCCGCTGTACACGTTCGTGAACCCTGTCGACGACGCCCTGATGGGGATCACGCACGTCCTGCGTGGCGAGGACCTGATGCCCTCGACCGCGCGTCAGCTCGTGCTGTACTCCGCGCTCGTCGACGCCGGCGTGACGACGTTCATCCCGCGCTTCGGTCACATGCCGCTCGTCCTGGGCGACGGCACGAAGAAGCTGTCGAAGCGCGACCCGCGCGCCGACCTGTTCCTGCATCGCGACCGCGGTTTCGTGCCCGAGGGTCTGCTCAACTACCTCGCGCTGCTCGGCTGGTCGATCGGTCCGGATCGCGACGTGTTCTCGCTGGACGAGTTCGTCGCGGCGTTCGACATCGCGGACGTCAACCCGAACCCGGCCCGCTTCGATCAGAAGAAGGCCGAGTCCATCAACGGCGACCACATCCGCATGCTCGAGCCCGCCGACTTCGCCGAGCGCATCCTGCCGTACCTCATCAAGGACGGCGTAGTGGGGGAGAACCCGACCGACGAGCAGCGCGCGCTGATCTCGAAGGCGGCACCGCTGATCCAGGAGCGCCTGCCGCTGCTCGGCGATGCGTCCGGTCTGCTCGGCTTCTTGTTCGCGGAGTATGTGACGTACGACGAGGATGCCCGCGCGGGGCTCCCCGAGAACGCGGTCGCGGTGCTGAAGGCGTGCGTCGACGCGCTCGAGCCGCTGCCGGAGCACGGCTTCGACGCCGCCGGGATCCAGGCCGCGCTGGCGGCCGCGCTGATCGACGGCCTGGGTCTCAAGCCGCGCGTGGCCTACGGCCCGCCGCGCGTGGCGATCACGGGTCGCCGCGTCTCGCCGCCGCTGTTCGAGTCGATGGAGCTGCTCGGCAAGACCGAGTCGGTGCGCCGTCTCGTCGCCCTCGTGGAGGAGCTGTCGTAGCCGACACGCCATGGTGACGCGTCCGGTTTGGAGGCACCCGCGCGGTCGGGTAAGCTAGACCCTCGGTACGGCTTCGGCCGGACGCCCTTGGGGTATGGTGTAATTGGCAACACGGCTGATTCTGGTTCAGTTGTTCTTGGTTCGAGTCCAGGTACCCCAGCTTCAAGAAAACCCCCGCTCCGGCGGGGGTTTTCTCGTCTGCACGGCGTGATCATGCTCGCGCGATGAGAAGCGACGCTCCGGCAACCGCCGCCGGCGTCTCATCGTCGGGATCGAGCCACACCGCGAGCACGCCGGAGAAGACGACAGCCGCGATCGCCACGAGGATCGCGACCATGATCAGGACGGCCGTGGCGGTCGAGCGGCTCGGGCGGCTCATGCGGTCTCCTCCATGTCCAGATGTCGCGCCTGACGTCGTCAGGCTATCCACGAGGATGACCGTCGAGACTCGCAGCTCTCGGGCGCACACGGCCCGGTGCCCGGTGCCGGTGGTCGAATCGAACGGTGTGAGGCCATTCGGTGAACGGGGCTCACGGTCGGTGGGGTCCGTCCTATCGTTACGGGGAGGCCGAGTCGATTCACGCTCTCGAAGTGTGGTCCGCTGGCACGTCAGCGGTTCCCGGCACGCGGGATGTTCATGCTCGAGTTCTCGAAGGAGACATGCGTTCGCCATCCCCTGCGCGTCGGCTTCACCGCGCGCTCCGCGCGAAGGTTGTGAGACGGGCTGCCTCGGTCGGAGCTGTCGGAGCACTGATCGCCGCACTGGCGATGTCGACCGGCAACGCGCTGCCCGCTGCTGCCGGCCCGTCGGAGTGGCAGGACGAGGTGCTGGGCACGGGCGAGACCGACCTCGTTCCCGAAGTCGTCGCCGGTGTGTCCGGTGACGTCACGAACGCGACCGCGCTCGTCGCGGACGGCAGTGGTTCGGCGACGCTCACCTGGGACGGGGAAGGCCAAGCCCCGTACGTCATCCTCGACTACGGTCCGATCGTCGGCGGCCTCCCGTACTTCACCGCGGAATCGGCATCCGGCACGGTCGGCGTGCGGATGGCGTACAGCGAGAGCCTCAGGTACGTCATCCGGAAGAACGGATCACTCCTCGTGAAGCCGGCCGCCGCCGGCGACGACACGGTGTACCTCACGAGCACCTCTCACCTCGCCGTCGGGCAGTCGCTGGTGATCGGCTCGGGCGACGACCAGGAGACGGTCGAGATCGTCTCGGTCGGACTCGCGGCCCAAACCTCGGCCGCGTTCGCGCCGATCGCCGCCGGCGCCACGCACGTTGAGGTCACGAACACCGAGGACTTCCCCGTGGGGTCGGAGCTGCTGATCGGAACCGGGGCTGCGCTGCAGTCCGTGACGGTGACCGAGGTCGGGCGTCCGTCCAACCGGACGCCCCTCGCCGTCGACGCAGCCGCGGGCGACACGAACATCACGGTCGGGTCGGGGCCCGGGTGGCAGGTCGGCGACGTCCTCGCCGTGAACGGCGAACCGGTCACGGTGACGAGCGTCGGCACGCAGGGTCCGGCGGGTTCGGACGTCGGAGTCACGCCGCTAAAGGCGGCGCATCCGGCGGGCGCGCCCGTCGTGTTCAGCGGCGCCGGGGTGTCCTTCGCTCCCGCGGCGGCGGAGGCGTTCCCGGCGGGAACCACGATCCGCACTCCTCGCACCGGTGTGGAAGTCGAACCGCTCGAGAAGTCCCACCCTGCGGACGCCCCGGTGACCAGCACGCCAGGCGTCGTGGCCGGCGACGATGCCGGTTTTCTCGGCGCCGGGGTGGGATCGCCTCGGAGCAGCGTCTTCAAGGTGACGGGCGCCGGCACCTACGCCACCCCCGCGAACGCGCTTCAAGGAGGCATCCGCTTCCACGCACTGACGCTCACCACGCCCGGCACCGTCACGATCTCGAAGGTCGGTGTGGAATCCCGGTTTCCGAACTACGCCGCGGACGACTACCGGGGATGGTTCCTCTCCAGCGACGAGACGCTGAACGACATCTGGTACACCGGGGCGTACACGGTCGACACCAACATGGTTCCGCGCGGCGCCCAGAACAGCAGCTCCTTCCCGGTGATCCTCGACGGCGCCAAGCGCGACCGTCGCATCTGGGCCGGCGACCTGTTCCACGCGGGGCGCTCGACGTACACCGCGTTCGGGTACGGGGCGCAGGGATCCGACTACGTCAGCAACGCGATCGACGTCCTCGGCGCGCGCCGAGCGACGGACGGTTCGGTGCCGGGCGAGTCCGCGAACTGGACGAGTCGGCCGCCGGTGGCGGAGTTCTACTCCACCGCATACTCCCTCTATTTCCCGATCGGCGTCGTCGACTATGTCCGGTACTCCGGCGATCTGACGTTCGGCATCGAGCAGTACGACCGCCTGAAGGCCCAGATGGACTACAACCGGAGTCTGGCGAACCCCGATGGCCTGATCGTGACGACGGACGCCGACGGGCGGGACTGGGACTTCTACGACGGCGGACGAGCCGGCACGGTCACCGCGACCAACGTGCTCTACTACCGTGCCCTGACCGAGGCGGTCTGGCTGGCCCGTCACCTGATCGCGAACGACCCGGACGACCCCGCAGCGGCGACCTGGGCGACCGACACAACGGAGTGGGACTTGCGTGCGGCGCAGGTCAAGGAGTCGATCAACGCCACCCTGTTCGATCCGGCCCGCGGCGTCTACAAGATGTCGAACGTCGACACGAACGACCGATCGGGCGACGCCGTGCCTCAGGACGCGAACGTCATGGCGATCCTGTGGGGCGTCGCACCCGAGGAGAAGGTCGATGGGGTCCTGGCGTATCTCAAGGCGCACCTCTGGGGCGAGCAGGGCCCACAGCCGTTCTCTCAGGAGGCGAACAACTCCACCCTGATCAGCACGCACATCTCGGGGTTCGAGTTGGCGGCCCGTTTCGAAGCCGGGAACGCGGATGACGCGCTCACGCTCATCAAGACGCTGTGGGCTCGGATGGCTGATCCCTCCGACCCGTTCTACACGGGCGCGTTCTGGGAGAACCATCAGCAGAACGGGGACCTCACCGACGCATACAAGAGCCTCGCGCACAGCTGGGCCAGCGGTCCGACGTGGGGGATGTCGGCCTACCTGCTGGGCGTGAAGCCGGTCGAACCGGGATTCGCCACGTGGACGGTGCAGCCGCACCCGGCCGATCTGCACTGGAGCAAGGGGAGCGTGCCCACGCCGCACGGCGCGATCGACGTGTCGTGGGCGAAGGAGGACGGCGTGCTGGATCTCGATGTCTCCGCTCCCGACGGCACCGCCGGTGAGGTCTGGGTGCCGCGAGCCGACGGAGACGGCACCACCGGCTCCGCGGGATCCACCTACCTGCGCACTGAGGACGGCTACGACGTCTACCGGGTCGCCGCCGGTGGCGTCTACTCGTTCAGGGCGGAGCCGCCTCCGGTGATCACGTCGAGTGTCGCTGACGGCTCGTATGTGCGGGGCACGGGGGAGATCACGATGACGGTGGTGGACAACGATCCGCACGCGTATCACGCGCAGTTGTATACGGCAGCGGGACGCCGGGTGCCGACGATCGAGGGCTCTCAGTGGATGCCCACGACCGACTCGCTGACGATCCCGGCACGGTGGGAGGCGGTGCCGGACGGCAGGTACTACCTGCTGCTCTCTGCCAGGAGCGTGTCGGGCGGCGAGTCCACTCTCAAGGTCGACCTGACCGTGGACAACACTCGGCCGGGCGGGTCGTGACGCCTTCGGCGGAAGCGGCGGGGTGCGCTCGGGGACGCCAGTGTCGCGAACCCGCTTAACCGGATTGCCGCGCTGCGCGGCGATGCGGGTAGCCTGGAGCCCAACACGTGACACGGGGTGCCCCGCGGGGCTGAGATCACACCCGTCGAACCTGATCTAGTTCGTACTAGCGAAGGGATGTCGCGCATGACGCGCACGCCGGAAGACCTGCTCGATTTCGCCTGTTCCGCCCTGGACGAGGTGCGCGCTCAAGCGCCGCTCGTGCAGTGCATCACCAACAGCGTGGTGACGGGCTTCACCGCCAACGCGCTCCTCGCTCTCGGCGCGTCGGCGGCGATGGTGGACATCCCCGGCGAGGCCGGCCCGTTCGCGGGCGCCGCGTCCGGGCTCCTGGTGAACCTCGGAACACCGACCGGTGAGCAGCGGGAGGCGATGCGCGAAGCGGTGGAGGCAGCGCACGTCGCCGGAACACCATGGGTGCTCGACCCGGTCGCTGTCGGCTCGCTGCCGGTGCGCACGCCGCTGAGCCACGTGCTGCGCGATCTGCGACCGACCGTGGTGCGGGGCAACGCCTCGGAGATCATCGCGGTGACCGGAGACGGCGCGGGCGGGCGCGGGGTGGACGCCGCCGACGGCGTGGACGCCGCGATCCCGTCCGCCAGGGGGCTGGCGAAGCGCACCGGGGCGGTCGTCGCGGTCTCGGGCCCCGTTGACGTCGTGACGGACGGACGGGACCTCGTGCGGGTCTCGAACGGCGACGCGCTGCTGACGAGGATCACCGGCGGCGGCTGCGCGCTCGGGGCTGTCATGGCTGCGTTCGCCGCCGTTGACGACGACCGGTTCGCCACGACGGTCGCCGCGATCGCCGTCTACACGGTCGCGGCGGAGCTCGCAGCGGAACGCGCCGCGGGGCCGGGCAGCTTCCAGGTGGCGTTCCTCGACGAGCTCGCCGCGGTCGACGCTTCGACGATCCGCGCTCGGGCCGTGCTGTCGTGAACGTCGATCTGTCGGTGTACCTCGTGACGGATGCACGCTTGGCTGCGGCGGCCGGTCACGATCTGGTCGAACTCGTGGAGGCGGCCGCCCGCAACGGCGTGACGGCGGTGCAGGTGCGCGAGAAGGATGCGCCCGCCCGGGCGTTCCTGGAGACGGTGCTGCGCACCGCCGAGGCGCTGCCCTCCGAGGTGGCGCTCCTGGTGAACGACCGCGTCGACGTGTTCCTCGCCGCGCGGGACGCCGGAGCCCGGGTGGCCGGTGTGCACGTCGGCCAGTCCGACCTCCCCGTGACGGCGGTGCGCCGGCTGGTCGGTCCGGATGCCGTCATCGGCCTCAGCGTATCCACACCGGAGCAGCTGCGTCTCGCAGCCGCGAGTCCCGCCAGAGTGGGCTACGTCGGCATCGGGGCGGTGCACGCGACGGCGACGAAGAAGGACGCGCCCGAGCCGCTGGGCCTCGCCCGGTTCGCCTCGCTGGTGGCCGAGAGCGGGCTGCCGGCGGTCGGGATCGGGGGAGTGACGAGCGCGGATCTGCCGGCGATGCGGTCGGCGGGCGCGGCCGGAGCCGCGATCGTCTCGGCGATCTGCTCGGCCCCCGACCCCGCGTCCGCCGCCCGCGAGCTGCGCGCGGCGTGGAGCGCGGCATCATGACCGGCGTCCGGCGGGTGCCTCGGGTGCTGAGCATCGCGGGCACCGACCCGACCGGCGGCGCGGGCATTCAGGCGGATCTGAAGAGCATCGCCGCGAACGGCGGCTACGGCATGGCGGTCGTCACCGCGCTCGTCGCGCAGAACACGCGCGGCGTCCGTTCGGTGCACGTGCCACCGGTCGCCTTCCTCGCCGAGCAGCTCGATGCGGTGTCCGACGACGTGGAGATCGACGCGGTCAAGATCGGGATGCTCGCCACGGCGGACGTCATCCGCGCCGTCCGGGAGTGGCTCGATCGCGTCGACCCGCCGGTGGTGGTGCTCGACCCGGTGATGGTCGCCACGAGCGGCGACCGCCTGCTCGATGAGGACGCCGAGGAGGCGCTGCGCCAGCTGAGCTCGCGCGCTCACCTGCTCACCCCCAACATCCCGGAGCTGGCGATCCTCGCCGACGAGCCGACGGCGGACGGCTGGACGGCGGTCGTGGCGCAGGCGGCACGCGTCTCCGCGCGTTACGGCGTGCGCGTGCTCGCGAAGGGCGGGCACCTCGCGGGAGCCGATCTGCCCGACGCCCTCGTCGACGCGCGCGGCGAGGCGGTCGCGGTCGCAGAGTTCCCGGGCGTCCGCATCGACACGACGAACACGCACGGCACCGGCTGCTCGCTGTCCTCCGCGCTGGCGACCCGGTACGCGCGCTCGGAAGACTGGATCGAAGCGGTGGGGGAGTCCAAGCGCTGGCTCGCCGAGAGCATCCGCCACGGCGCGAGCCTCGAGGTGGGCGCGGGTCACGGACCGGTGAGCCATCTCGCCGGTCTCTGGGACCGCGGCGGCATCGTCACGCGTCCCACGGCGGAAGAGGTCGAAAGCGACTGGTGGGAGGACATCCGGGGAATCCGGACGGGCATCGACGAGCTCTCCTTCCTCCGGGGACTGGGCGAGGGCACCCTCGACCGCGGCGCGTTCCTCTGGTACCTGGCGCAGGATGCGCTCTACCTGCGCGACTACTCCCGCGTGCTCGCGGCGGCCAGCGGCCTCGCGCCGACACCCGACGAGCAGGCCTTCTGGGCCGGAGCCGCGCAGGGGGCCATCGCGGCGGAGCTGCAGCTGCACGAGAGCTGGCTCACACCCGAGGCGCTCGAGGCCGTTCGCCCCAGCGAGACGACGACCGCGTATCTGGATCATCTGCTCGCCTGCGCCGCCCGGGGTGATTACGCCGTGCTGATCGCCGCCGTGCTGCCGTGCTTCTGGCTCTACCAGGACGTCGGAATCCGGTTGCACGCCCTGTCCCACCCCGAGCATCTCTACCGGTCCTGGCTGGACACCTACGCGGACGAGACGTTCGCGGCCTCGACGCGGCGGGCGATCGACATCGTCACGCGAGCCGCCGCCGCGGTGGGGGAGCACAAGCGCGCCGACATGCGCGAGGCGTTCCGGGTCTCGTCCGCTCACGAGCTCGCGTTCTTCGCCGCACCGCTCACGCAGTCGCCTCCGGGCGGGTCTTGAGGCCGCCGCTGCTCTCGGCGCGAGCAGGGGGTGAGGCCCCTCCCGACGGCGGGCGCCCCGGACCGGACGCGGGCGTGACGCGGGCGGGAAGCGCCTTGGCGTTATCCTGGCCCGATGGCGGGGAGGACCGGGCGCGCCACCATGAAGGACGTGGCGATGCTGGCGGGCGTGTCGCCCAAGACGGTGTCGAACGTCGTCACGGGCACGACGTTCGTGCGCCCCGACACCGTCGCGCGTGTGGAGGCGGCGATGGAGACCCTCCAGTTCGTGCCCAACTTCAGCGCGCGCGGGTTGCGCAACGGCCGATCCGGCACGATCGCGGCCGCGCTGCCCGACCTGACCACCGCGTTCTCCGGGGCGCTGCTGCACTGCCTCGTCGAGGTCGCGCACGAGCGCGGCTTCGCGCTGCAGGTGGAGGAGACGGCCGCCGAGCCCGAACGGGAGTACGCCCTGCTGTCACGGGCGCGCGCTCATCTGGTCGACGGGCTCATCCTGAACCCGATCCGACTCGAGGACAGCGCCGTCACGAGGGCTGAGCTCCTGCCGCCCGTGGTGCTGATCGGCGAGGTCGAGCAGCCGCAGACCGACCACGTGGGAATCGACAGCCGCGGCGCCGCGCGGGACATCACGCGCCACGTGATCGAGCGTGGTGCGCGGCGGATCGCCGTCGTCGGCGGCGATCGCGACGCCGAACGCGCCACGGCGACGAGCCGCCTGCGCCTGGCGGGCTATCACGACGCGCTCGACGAGGCCGGCATCCCGAACGACGCGGCGCTCGAGGTGCACCACTTCCCATGGACGCCCGATTCCGGGGCATCCGCGATCGGCGAGCTGCTCGCGCGCGACGTCGCGTTCGACGCGGTCGTGGCGTTCACCGACTCGATCGCGAGCGGCGTCCTGCACTCGCTGCATGCGCGGGGCATCCGCGTGCCGGACGACGTGCTCGTCACGGGGTTCGACGACGTCGAGCTGTCGCGGTTCACGACGCCCCAGCTCACGACGGTGCGGTTCGACCTCACGACGTTCGCGCGCGAGGCCATCGGTCTGCTCGAGAGCCGGATGAGCGACCGCTCGCGTCCGCCGCGCTCCGTGACGGTGCCGCACGAGGTCGTCGTGCGCGGCAGCACCACGCGCACCGGCTGACGCCCGCGGAGTCGGACGGAAGTCCTTGTGCCGAGGATTACATCGATGTAATGATGTCGCCATCGCGGTTCACGCGTCACAAGGGAGTGACATGACACCACCGATCAACCTCACCCGGAGGCAGTTCCTCGCCGGAATGGCGGCGACGGCCGGCGTCTCGCTGCTGGCGGGCTGCGCGCCGGCCGGCAGCGCGAGCGGCCCGCAGCAGCTGCAGTTCTGGCATCTGCTCTCGGGCGGCGACGGCGTCACGATGTCGTCGATGCTCGACGCGGTGAACGCCGCGCAGGACGACTATCGCGTCCGCTCGACCGTGCTGGCCTGGGGAACGCCGTACTACACGAAGCTCGCGATGGCGGGCGCAGGCGGACGCGCACCGGACGTCGCGATCATGCACGCGACCCGGGTCACGGGCTACGCACCCGGAGGCCTCCTGGACACGTGGGATCTCGACCGGCTCGCCGAGCTCGGCATCGACGAGTCCACGTTCCCGGCGCCGATCTGGGAGCGCGGGCACGCGGGCGGCAAGCTCTACAGCCTCGCCCTCGACGCGCACCCGTTCGTGCTCATGTACAACCGTGACATCTGCGACGCGGCCGGCGTGCTGGACAGCGGCGGTCGGCTGAGGGAGATCACGAGCCCCGATGACTTCCTCCAGGTCGCTCGCGACGTGGCGGCCGCGGCGCGAGATGCGAACGGCGGCGAGGGACACGGCCTGTCGTACGGGTACCTGGGGGACGGGGCCCAGATGTGGCGCCTGTTCTACACGCTGTACGCGCAGCACGGCCTCGCCATGGAGACTCCCGAGGGCGGTCCCGCCGTGCTCGACAAGGACGTCGCGGTCGAGTCGCTGGCCTTCATGCAGGCGCTGCTGGATGGCGACATCGCGCAGCCCGAGGCCGACTACGGCACCGCGGTCGCCGAGTTCGCGACGGGCCGCAGCGGCATGTTCGTGACCGGCGTGTGGGAGTTGCGCACGATGGAGGCGGCGGGCATCCCGTTCGACGCGACGCTGATCCCCACGCTGTACGGCACGAAGGCCGTCTACGCCGACTCGCACTCGTTCGTCCTGCCGCACCAGTCGCGTCCGGACCCGGCCCGGCGCGACCTCGTGTACCGGTTCGCGGCGGACCTGCTCAAGGGATCCTTCGATTGGGCGGGTGCCGGGCACGTGCCCGCCTATCTGCCGGTCACCGAGTCGCCGGAGTACTCCGACCTCGTGCCGCAGGCGCACTACGCGGAGGCCGCCTCGTACGTGAACTACGACCCGGCCGCGTGGTTCACCGGCTCCGGATCGAACTTCCAGAGCGACTTCGGCGCCGCGGTGCAGCCCGTGCTGCTGACCGGAGCCGACCCGGCCGCCGCGATCGACGCCTTCCTCCAGCGGGTGGATCGCCTGCTCGCCCAGCCCAACCCGGCTGACCCGAAGGGGGCGTGGCAGGCATGAGCGCGATCACCGACAACGCCCGGACGCGCACGATCGTCACGGGGGCCGCCGTGGGGCGTGAGATGCATGCCGGCACGACCCGGCGTGAGCAGCTCGTCGGGTGGGCGTTCCTCGCCCCGTTCCTCGTCGCCTTCGTGCTGTTCCTCGTGTGGCCCGTCGTGCACGGCCTCTACCTGAGCTTCACGGATCAGTCCCTCACGGGAGCGGGCGGCGCGTTCGTCGGCTTCGCGAACTACGCCGAGGCGCTCGCCGACCCGACAATGTGGCGATCGATCGGCAACACCCTGTGGTTCACCGTCATCTCGACCATCCCGCTCGTGCTCATCGCCCTGCTCATGGCGGTGCTCGTCGATCGCGGCATCCCCGGTCAGTGGCTGTGGCGGCTGTCGTTCTTCATGCCGTTCCTGCTGGCCTCGACGGTCATCTCCCAGATCTGGGTCTGGATCTTCAACCCGCAGATCGGCGCCGCCAACGCGATTCTCGAGTCGTTCGGGCTCGAGCCGCTCGCGTGGCTGCAGAACCCCGACACGAACATGAACGCGATCATCATCGCCACCGTGTGGTGGACGGTCGGGTTCAACTTCCTGCTCTATCTCGCCGCGCTGCAGAACATCCCCGCGCAGCAGTATGAGGCGGCCGCGCTGGACGGCGCGGGACCGCTGCGCCAGCTGTGGTCGATCACGCTCCCACAGCTCGCCCCGGTCACGGTGCTGATCGTCATGCTGCAGATCCTCGCGTCCCTGAAGCTGTTCGACCAGGCGTACCAGATGCTCGGCGGCGTCGCGAGCGACACGACGCGCTCCATCGTGCAGTACATGTACGAGGCCGGCTTCGTCGGCTACCGATTCGGCTACTCGGCCGCGATCTCCTACGTGTTCTTCGCCCTCATCGTCGTCATCGGCGTCGCCCAGGCGCTCGTCACACGGCGCCGGAAGGAGCAGTGATGTCCACCGTCACCGAGACGCTGGTGAACCCCAGCCTGCGCGCCGGTCGCAAGCCCGGGGCGAAGCCGTTCGGGCCGCTGCGCATCCTGGCGTTCGTCATCCTGGCGCTGCTGGCGATCGGGTGGCTGCTGCCGTTCCTGTGGGCCGTCGCGACGGCGTTCAAGACCGAGACCGACGCGGCGTCGGGGGAACCGACTTGGATCGGGGCGACAGGTCCGACCGCCGAGGCGTTCTCGGCGATCCTGTCGCAGGGGAACGTCTACCTGTGGGCGCTCAACAGCCTGTGGACGGCGGCCGCGGTCACCGTGCTGACCGTCGCGATCTCCGCGCTCGCGGCGTATGCGTTCTCCCGGCTCGACTTCCGGGGCAGGAAATGGCTGTTCGTCGTCGTGATCGCTGCGATCGTGGTGCCGCCGCAGGCGCTCATCATCCCGTTGTTCTACCAGATGCTCGTGTTCAACATGGTCGACACCCACTGGGGACTGATCCTGCCGCAGATCGTCGCCCCGGCCATGGTGTTCATCCTGAAGAAGTTCTTCGACCAGGTGCCGATCGAGCTCGAGGACGCCGCACGCGTCGACGGCGCGAACCGGTTCCGCGTGTTCTGGTCGATCGTGCTACCGCTGTCCCGGCCGATCCTCGCGTCCGTGGCGATCTTCGTCTTCATCGGCGCGTGGAACAACTTCCTGTGGCCCTTCCTCGTCATCAGCGACACCACTCTCATGACGCTGCCGGTCGGGCTCCAGACCGTGATCAGCGCCTACGGCGTGCAGTACGCGCAGGTGATGGCGCAGGCCGTGCTGGCGGCGCTGCCGCTCATCATCGTGTTCCTCATCTTCCAGAAGCAGATCGTCAAGGGCGTCGCCACCACCGGCTTCGGCGGCACGTGACCCCGAACCGGCGAGCCCTCGCGCGCACCGCGCCCCGACCCCCACAAGGAGAGCAATGACCAACGCCCGCATCGTCATCGACCGCGACTTCACGATCGCCGACGTGCCGCGCCGCCTGTTCGGCTCGTTCGTCGAGCACATGGGCCGCTGCGTGTACACCGGCATCTTCGAGCCCGGTCACCCGCAGGCCGACGCGCGCGGGTTCCGCACCGACGTGCTGCAGCTCGTGAAGGAGCTCGGGCCCACGGTGATCCGCTACCCGGGCGGCAACTTCGTCTCCGGATACCTGTGGGAGGACGGCGTCGGCCCGGTCGAGGATCGCCCGCGCCGCCTCGACGGGGCCTGGCACACGATCGAGACCAACGCGTTCGGCCTGCACGAGTTCGTCGACTGGGCGAGGACGGCGGAGGTCGAGGTGATGGAAGCTGTGAACCTCGGCACGCGCGGCGTCGAGGAGGCGCGAGCGCTGGTCGAGTACGCCAACCACCCCGGTGGCACGTACTGGTCCGACCTGCGCCGGAAGAACGGGGCCGCCGATCCGTTCGACATCAAGCTGTGGTGCCTGGGCAACGAGCTCGACGGGCCGTGGCAGATCGGCCACAAGACGGCCCACGAGTACGGCCGCCTCGCGAACGAGACCGCGAAGGCGATGCGATTCGTCGATCCGTCGATCGAGCTCGTGGCGGTCGGCTCGTCGTCGCGCGCCATGCCGACGTTCGGCTCCTGGGAGCACACCGTCCTGACGCACGCATACGACGAGGTCGACTACGTCTCGATGCACGCCTACTACCAGGAGAGCGACGGCGACGCCGCGTCGTTCCTGGCCGAGGCCGTCGACATGGACTCGTTCATCGACGGCGTGATCGCGACGATCGACGCGGTCAAGGCGGCGGGCAAGCATCGCAAGCAGGTCGACATCTCGTTCGACGAGTGGAACGTCTGGTACCAGCACGGCCTCGACACCGACGACCAGCCGCACCAGGTCTCGAAGGCGTGGCGCGAGCACCCGCGCCTGATCGAGGACACCTACAACGTCACCGACGCGGTGGTGGTCGGCACCTTCCTGCACAGCCTGCTGCGCCACGGCGACCGCGTCCGGATCGCCAACCAGGCACAGCTCGTCAACGTGATCGCGCCGATCCGCTCGGAGGAGGGCGGGGCGGCGTGGCGGCAGTCGATCTTCTGGCCGTTCGCGCGGATGTCGCAGCTCGCCACCGGGCGCATCCTGCGGCTCGCTGTCGAGTCGTCGCAGCTGCCAACGAAGAAGTTCGGCGACGTCGACGCGATCGACGCCGCGGCGACGTGGGATGAGGAGACCGGCACCGTCGCGCTGTTCCTCGCCAATCGCTCGCTCGATGAGTCCGGCGACGTCACGCTGGACCTGCACGGACTCGACGCCGTCCGCGTCCGCTCGGCGGAGGTCCTGACGGTGCCGGAGGGAGCCGATCGCTTCGCCGCCAACGTCGAGCAGGATCAGGATCGCGTCGGTCTCGTCGCCCTGCGCGACGTCGCTCTCGCCGATGGTGTTCTCCGGGCGACGCTGCCGCCCCTGTCCTGGGCAGTGGTCGTGCTCGACGTCGAGCGCTCCTGACGCGGACGCGCGCGGTGGAGGCCGCCGCGCGCGTCAGGCGCGCACACGTCGCCAGCGGTCCCCGCCCTCGACGGCGGCCTCCTCGAGGGCGTGGTCCGCGACGCGCACGAGATGGTCGAGGTCGTATCCGGAGTCGCCGACGGAGGCCCATCCGATGCTCGCCGAGATCCGGACGGTCGCGCTCACGGTCTCGTGCAGGGACACGACGTCGTGCAGCAGCGTGCGCACCTGCTCGCGCAGCACCTCGGTGGCCCGCGGCACGAGCACGACCAGCCAGCCCTGGGCTCGGTGGCCGATGTCCGCCTCCGCCGGGAACGCGCGCTGCACGCGCCGCTCGAAGGCCTGCGCGAGCTCCACGAAGGCGGTCTCGCCCCACGCCTGCCGCACGTCGTCGGCGTCGTCCAGCCGCACGCTCAGAACCGACCAGGATCGCTCGCCGCGTTCTTGGGCACGGCGCAGCCGGTCCGTGGCGACCGCCGAGAAGTGCTGCCAGTGCGCCGGATCGTGGTGCTCCTGAGGCACCGACCGCTGGGCGAGCCAGAGCAGCGTGACGAGCGAGCACACGATGTTGACCAGCATCCCGAGCGAGTTCACGTTGCGGGTGAGCGTGAGATCCGCGGTGCCGGACGCCGGCATGGTCAGGATCATCGCGACGTTCACGATCGCGATCACCGTGAAGGCACCGGACATGACGGCCAGGGGGAGCAGCATCCGGTTCCGTCGTTCGGGGATGCGCCGCAGCTCGAGCAGGGTCAGCGCGGGGAACACCGCGGCCGCGAGGTACACGACGCGGAACGCGATGCTGAACGCGGGGCCGTCGTCGACCAGCGCGAGCACGGCTGCCGACGCACCGGTGAACGGGAGCACCAGCCACCAGTGGGACGCCGCGCCGCGCCACGCGCGCAGTCCCGCCCAGATCAGCGCCTGCGGTGTCAGGAGGGCCCCGAGCGCCGCGCGGCGGAGCGTCTCGGCACCCAGCTCCGCGGCGGTCGAGGTGAGCGATGCGTAGATCAGCGCGGACACGAACGCGGCGGACCAGAGCAGCGTCGCAGGGCTCGGACGCGGCAGGAAGCCCAGTCCGACCATCAGCACGGCGGCGAGGGTGCACAGGGCGATCTGCGGAAGCAGTCCGAGGTCGGCGACGGTCATCGCAGGGCCCCGGCGGTGGCGAGCGGAAGCCGCAGGGTGACCGTGGTGCCGACGCCCGGCTCGCTCGCGAGATCGAGCGAACCGGCGTGGGCGACGACGATCTCACGCGCGATCGCCATCCCGAGCCCCGTGCCCTGGATCTCGGACTCGCGCGCCGTCTGTGCCCGGAAGTACGGTTCGAACACGCGCCCGACGTCCTCGGGCGCGATGCCGATGCCCGTGTCGGCGACGGTCACGGCGACCTCCTCCTGCTCGATGTCGCAGGACACCCGGACGGTGCCCTCCCGCGGCGTGTACTTGATCGCGTTGCTGATGAGGTTGTCGACGACCTGACGCAGGCGGAAGCCGTCACCGGCGAGCGGCACGCGCTCGGGAGCGTCCAGCTCGAGCCGGAGTCCGCGGGCGGCGGCCGCGGGCTGGAAGGATTCGATCGAGCTCTCGAGGATCGAGCGCAGCTCCGCGCGGGCCGGCTCGTGATCGGCCGTCGGCTGCGCGGGGGCGCGCAGCACCTGATCCAGGAGCCGCTCCATGCGCTCGCCCGCGCGCCGGATGGTGTCGAACTTGCGGCGCGCGGCGTCCGGCAGCCCGGGATCCTCCACCCCGAGCTCCGCATGGCCGATCACGGCCGTGAGCGGGTTGCGCAGCTCGTGCGACACGACGGCGGCGATCCGCTGTCGCACGCGCTCCGACTCGATCAGGGCGGTCACGTCGTGCACGACGAGCAGGACCGACGGCGGCTCGGCCTCGCTCCCGTCCAGCCGGCGAGCGGCGACCGACAGCGCGCGCCACTGGCCTGCGGCGTCGAACAGCCACACCCGCTCGTCGTCGAACGTCTCGCCGCGCGCGGCGCGCTGCAGCGGACGGTCCTGCTCCGGCAGCGGGAGACCGCCGTGCTCGCCGTACTCGACGGCGCGAGCCGGATGCCACGGGTCGTGACGGTCGACGCCATGAAGGCGCGCGTAAGTGTCGTTCATGGCGATCAGCTCGCCGTCGGCCGAGAGCCGGACGATGCCGACATCGATCGCGTTGATCATCAGCGAGACGTTGCGCTCCTGCTCGCTCACCCGGTCGAGAGTGGTCTGGATGCGGGCGGTCTGCGCGCGAAGCAGGCGTTTGAAGGCGCGCGTCTGCCGCGATCCGGCATGGGCCGTCAGGCCGATGAACGCCAGGCACAGCTCGGTCACCACGATGCGCAGCGCGAGGATGTCATTGCCACCCGTCAGCGCGAGATCGGCGAGCATGATGGCGACCACGCCCGCGAGCGCTGTGACCAGCAGGCCCAGCGAGAAGTGCGTGGCGATCCAGATGATCGGGAACACCCAGAGGAACCCGAGCTGGAGGTCGTCTCCGGCGGCGAGGAGCCCGATGCCGACGATGTCGGCGAGCGGGACGGCCGCCACGGCGTTGCGCGGGAGTCGGCGCCAGGGGGCCGCCAGCGCGAACATCGACACGATCATGATGAGCGCGGCGCCCGCTCCGAAGGTCCAGTGTGCGATGCGGTCGGGAGTCAGTCCCTGCACGACGAGGGAGATCACGACGACGGTCGCGGTCAGGGCGAGCTGAGTGAGCCAGATCGAGCGCGTGCGCGTGCCCGGTCCCGACACGGCGTTCACCCCCGCAGGCCGCGCGCCCCAGAACTCCACGTCGCGATCTTAGCGACGCCGCGCCGGACCTCCCGTCGGCTACCGGAAGGGTGCTCGGCGAGAGGGCCTGACGCCATTCGGTCGCGCCGTCAACCGTCTTCCCGGTGCGAGCCGCGCGGCATAGCGTTCACGCATGGCATATGCACTGGAGGGCGGCCCCGAGGGCGGCCGCACCGTCGACGAGCTTCCCGCGGGATACCGGGCCCAGGAGCCTGCGGACGCGGGCTCCGCCCCGTGGGGTGGACCCGTGCCGCCGCCCGGCGGACCGACCCCGGCGATCTGGGTGGAGGACGATCCCGAGCAGGCGGCTCAGGCGGGCGCCGACCCCAAGGAGTGACGCCGGCCGCCGGGGCGGTCTCGCTCAGATGTCGAGACTGTCCCCGGGGTCGAGCGCGTGGAACTCGCCGCCGTGCTGCTCGGTCGCCCACTTGAGCCGGGCGAGATGCATGGCGCGGCCCGCCACCGAGAGCGTCATGTCGTGCGTGCCGAAGGCGCGGCGCGGCTGAACGGCCAGGGTGAAGTCCATGGCCGCGCCGAGGTGCAGCCACGGGCCGCCGGTCGGGATGGCGAGCGTGTCGACCTCGACGCCCTCCGGCATGGCGAACGAGTCGCCCGGGTAGTAGAGGAGGTCGTCGACGAGCACCCCGACGTTCTCCACGACCGGGATGCTCGAGTGGATCTGCTCGTGCGCGCCGCCGAAGAACCGCAGCGAGAACGGACCCGCCGCCAGCTCGTCACCGGGGGAGACGACGGTGACGTCGTGTTCGTGGATGGCCGCGGCGACGGCCGCGGTCGTGAAGATCGGCACGTCGGGAGCGGCCGCGAAGATGCGCTCGAGCTGCTCGGGCGTCCAGTGATCGGCATGCTCGTGCGTGATCACGATGGCGGCGAGTGCGTGCAGCTCGCCGAGCACGGTCGTGAAGCTGCCCGGATCGATGATGAGCGTCGACCCGTGAGCCTCGATGCGGAGGGCGGCGTGCTCGTGCTTCGTAATGCGCATGAGACGAGTCAATCATCGACGCCGGATCGGCGGATCGGGGTTGACGCGACACGCGCGGGATGCCGCACGGGCGCGCCCCGATTTGTTCACCGCCCGGACCTCATGTCATACTCTTCTAGTTGCCGGAAACGGGAACGGGGTCCGGAAGGACCCACAGCACGGCCCCATCGTATAGCGGCCTAGTACGCTGGCCTCTCACGCCGGTAACGCGGGTTCGAATCCCGCTGGGGTCACACACATGACGAGAGCCCGATCCATCAGGATCGGGCTCTCGTCGTTTTCGCGCCTCGGCGCCGGTGACGGCGCCGAGGCGCCGTCACTTGCCGCTGATGCGCTGGCGCACCTCGCGTCGCAGGACCTTGCCGATGAGGGAGCGGGGCAGGTCGTCCATCACGACGATCCGGCGGGGCACCTTGTACTCGGCCAGATGCAGGCGGCAGAAGTCGCGCAGGCCGCCGAGATCGACCGACGCGCCCTTGCGCAGCACGACCGCGGCCGCGACGGCCTCTCCGCCGTCACCGCGCGGCACCGCGACGACCGCCGCCGCGCTCACATCGGGATGGGACTCCAACGTCTGCTCTACCTCGGTCGGCGAGACGTTGAAGCCGCCCGTGATGATCAGCTCCTTGAGCCGGTCGACGATCGTGACGAACCCATCGGGCGACACCGTCGCGATGTCGCCCGTGCGCAGCCAGCCGTCGGCGAGCAGCACGGCGGCGGTCTCGGAAGGGCGCTGCCAGTAGCCGCCGAACACCTGCGGACCCCTGACGAGCAGCTCGCCGGGCTCGCCGGGCGGCAGGTCCGTCGACGGGTCCTCGGGGTCGACGACGCGGATCTCGGTGCTGGGGAACGGCACGCCGACCGTGCCCGGGCGGCGCGTGGGGCCCATCGGGTTGCCGAGGGCGACGGGGGAGGTCTCGGTCATGCCGTACCCCTCGACGAGCAGCCCGCGCGAGGCGTCCTCCCAGCGATCCACCGTCGCCACGGGCAGGCTCATCGCACCGGAGATGGCGAACCGCACGCTGCTCACGTCGAGCCGGCCGTGCGCGGCAGCGCGCGCGAGCTGGTCGTAGATGGGCGGCACGGCCGGCAGGAAGGTGGGCGGGCTCTTGCGCGCCGCCTCTGCCACCAGGTCCACGTCGAACGTCGGGAAGAGCACGAGCTTGGCGCCGATGCTCATGGCGAACGTCAGGCACAGCGTCAGGCCATACGCGTGGAACAGCGGAAGCACCGCGTAGAACGTCTCGGCGCCCTTCCGCAGACCCGGGACCCATGCCTCGCCCTGCATCGCGTTCGCGCGCAGGTTGCGGTGCGAGAGCATCGCGCCCTTGGGTGCTCCGGTCGTGCCGCTCGTGTACTGCAGCAGAGCGACGTCGTTCAGCTCCGGCCCGGCGACGGAGCGCCGCAGGCCGCGGCCGCCGGTGAGGTCCTTCCAGGACAGGATGCGGCGACCTGTCGGCCGGGCGGTGAGCTTGGAGCGCGTCTCGCGCGCCTTCCGGACGGGCAGGCGCAGTGCGATGCGCTTCGCGAGCGGCAGCGCCGCCGTGATGTCCACGCTCACGATCACGTCGGGGCGGATGTCGGAGGGGAACTCCGCCACCGTGTCGTGCACCTTGTCCCACACGATCGCGTGACGCGCCCCGTGGTCCTCGAACTGGTGTCGCAGCTCGCGTGCGGTGTAGAGCGGGTTGTGCTCGACGACGATCGCCCCGAGGCGCAGGACCGCGTAGAAGGCGATGACGTGCTGCGGGCAGTTCGGCAGGACGATCGCCACACGGTCGCCCTTCGCGACCCCTCGTCGCCGCAGCCCCTCTGCAGCGAGCTGGATCTCCCGCCAGAGGTCGCGGTACGTCATGGTCGCGCCGAAGAACTCGAGCGCGATCCTCCGGCCGTGGCGTCTCACGCTTTCGGCGAGCATGGCGGGCAGCGTCTGCGTCACCTCGCCGATCTCGGCGGGGACATCGGACGGATACGCCGACAGCCACGGCTTGGACGCGTACGGGTGGGTCGAAGTCAACAGTCCTCCTCGCTGCGCAGGTCCGACCATGCTACGGCGACGGAGCAGTCGGCCCGTTCCCTCGATCCGACGTCGCCTACTCCGCGGCGCGGTCGCGCCGTCGCCGACGCAGCGCGCGCAGGATGCTCCACACCACCAGCCAGGCCAGTGCGAGCACGCCGACCCACGGAAGCAGGAAGCCGAGCGCGACCACGATGCCGTTCAGCGTCGCGAGCAGCCCGTTCCACCCCGTCTCCAAGCCGTCGCCGAAGCCGGCGGGGTCGGGCTCGACCGGTGGCGCCTCGCGCAGGAGGGAGACGGACAGCGTCGACATCGCGACCTGACCCTCGAGGGTCTCCAGCTGGCGTTCGAGCGACTCCAGCTCGGCCTGGCGCTCGGACAGCGTGCTCTCGACCTGTACGAGATCGCCCACGCTCCCGGACTTGGCGAGCAGCTCCGTGAGGCGTTCCACCGAGGCGCGCGCGGCGTCGATCCGCGCCCGCAGGTCGACGGCCTGCGCAGTGACGTTCTCCGTGCCGACGCGCGTGCTCGCGACCTCGCCGATCTCGTCCAGCTGCTCCATGGCGGCATCCAGCTGATCCGCCGGCACGCGCACCGTCACATAGCCGCCGTCGTCAGGGACCCACACGGTGTCGTCCGTCGCCTCCGGCGCCGTGAAGGACTGGTCGGCGCCGATCGACAGCTGCTCGACCCAGCCGCGGTGCTCCGCCGCGAGCGTCACGATCGCCTCCGCGGCCTCCGCGGCGTCGTCGACGACGATGCTCGCAGATCCGGTGCGGATGATCTCCTGTTCGACGAGCGGATCCGCCCCGGCCTCGCCGCCGCCGAAGGTGACGGTCCCGTCGCGCGGGACCGTCCCCTGTGCGGAGTCGTCGGCGAGCTCACCGCCCGGGAAGCCTCCCTCCGCCGACTCCTCGGCGGAGCCCGCGCCGGACGACTCCGGTGCGGCGGGCGCCTCGTCGACGGCGCCGCCCTCGGCCGATGTCACGGCGCCGCCTCCGCCCATGCTGTGCAGCACGGCGGGGGAGATCACGGCAGCGACGGTCACGAGCGCGGCGGCGACGCCGACGGTCTGCCAGAGACGCCGTCGCCGCCGCGCGGCGGACGACCGTGACCCGCGCTCCTCGGCGATGATCCGGAACACTCGATCCTCGATGCCGGCGAGAGTCTCCTCGGACACATCGGGCAGCTCATCCTTGACATCCGTGTTCATGACGCCTCCTCTCTCACGACGGTCCGCAGTCTCGTTCGGATGCGGGAGAGACGATTGCGCACGACGCCGTGCGCGACGCCGAGATGCTCGGCCGCCGCCTGATACGCGTAGCCCTCGCCGACGCACAACCGGAAGATGCGCTGGTCGAGCGGACTCAGTCCCTCGACCGCCCGCAGGATCCGTTCGGCCAGCTCGGCGTCGATGACCTGCTGCTCGACGTCCGCCGCGGAGGGGGAGCGCTCATCGAGCTGGTCGGCTTCGACGCGCCGCAGCGCCCGCCGACGGTTCGCCGCCTGGAACCGGCAGATCGTCGCGAGCCAGGGCAGGAGCGACTCTCCGGCGAGCTCGAAGCCCGGCAATCTGCGCCACGCCACCACGAAGGTCTCCTGCACCACGTCTTCGGCGTCGGCCGGGGAATGCAGCAGCCCGTGCGCGATCCAGTAGACGGGGCGCGCATACCGGCGGTACAGCTGCCGGAACGCCTGCTCGCTGCCGTCCGCCGCGCGGGCGACGAGCGCGGCGTCGCTTGTGCCGGGGATCTCCATGGTCTCCGTCCTGAGGCGTCTTCCTGCGACGGCGACCGGACAGGTCACCGTCGTCTCTCACCCTGTCAGTGTCCGGAGCGGGCCTATCGTCTCGGTTCGCTAACGCGCGCTGCCGCGCCGTGCCCGCACGCCCGCCGGAGCGTCCACGGCGGGCGGGGATCGGATGCGCGCCCGCTATCCTTGAGCGAGCGAGAGGGAGTATCCCGTCAGCGCGCGCTCGTCATCACGGACTTCGACGGTGGAGTCCCGGGCCGCACCGCCGTCCGCGGCGGGGGAGAGACTCTCGAGAATTGCCGCGCCTCACAGGAGGCCGTACCGGAAAGGCCCTGAATGGACCTCGCTCTACCCTTCTGGTTCGAGGTGGGATCGCTCGTCGTGCTGACGGCGATCCTCCTCGCGGACCTGCTGCTGATCCTGAAGCGGCCGCACATCCCGTCCACGAAGGAGTCGACCCTCTGGGTCGTCTTCTACGTCGCGCTCGCCCTGATCTTCGCGGTGCTGATGTACATCTTCGCCGGCGGGCAGCCGGCGCAGGAGTTCCTGCTCGGCTGGTTGACGGAGTACAGCCTGTCGATCGACAACCTCTTCGTCTTCGTGCTGATCATGGCCCAGTTCTCGGTGCCGCGGAAGCTGCAGCAGGAGGTGCTGATGATCGGCATCATCATCGCGCTCGTGCTGCGTGCCGCGTTCATCCTGGTCGGCGCCGCGCTGATCGAGAACTTCTCGTGGATCTTCTACATCTTCGGCGCGTGGCTGGTCTTCACCGCGATCCGTCAGGCGATGCCCGAGAAGCACGATGAGGACAAGAAGGAGGAGACCGCGATCGTGCGGTTCCTGCGCCGCTTCATCGACATCAGCGAGCAGTACGACGGCAACAAGCTGCGCACCACGATCGACGGCAAGCGCTTCTTCACGCCGATGCTGCTCGTGTTCATCGCGATCGGCGTGACCGACCTGATCTTCGCGATCGACTCGATCCCCGCGATCTACGGCCTCACGCAGAGCCCGTTCATCGTCTTCACCGCGAACATCTTCGCCCTGATGGGCCTGCGTCAGCTGTACTTCCTGCTGGGCGACCTGCTCGAGAAGCTGCGCTACCTGCACTACGGCGTGGCGTTCATCCTCGGCTTCATCGGTCTGAAGCTCTTCTTCCACGCCCTGCACGTCAACGAGCTGCCCTTCATCAACGGCGGACAGCACGTCGAATGGGCGCCCGAGATCAACAACTGGGTCTCGCTGGCCGTCATCGTGCTCTCGGTGGGCGTCGCGACGATCGC
>NZ_JAPSJA010000115.1 GCF_031178525.1 Microbacterium sp. | reverse complement strand
TGGTGATCGACGAGGCGACCACGCGCCGCGGCTTCGCCGACCAGGTGCGCTGGAACGCCGCCTACCACCGCCTGGCGCAGGGCCTCTGAGCCGAGGGCTTCCCGCGAGGGCGGGCTCCGGGTCTCCGGGGTCCGCCCTTCGGCCGTGCAGGCGCCGCCGAGGGGGCAAGATGGAGGAGGAACCTGCACCGGAGGAGGTAGCCGCATGAGTGATGCGGATGTCGTCATCGTCGCCGCCGCACGCACGCCCCAGGGGCGGCTGCGCGGACAGCTCGCGTCGTTTTCGGCGCCTCAGCTCGGAGCACTCGCGATCCGCGGTGCGCTCGAGCGCGGCGGCGTCGCCCCCGAGCACGTCGACGCCGTGATCATGGGCCAGGTGCTGCCGGCGGGATCGGGGCAGAACCCCGCCCGGCAAGCCGCGATCGGTGCGGGGATCGGCTGGGACGTCCCCGCCCAGGGCGTGAACAAGGTGTGCCTTTCGGGCCTCACGGCCGTGATCGAGGCCGGCCGGATGATCCGGCTGGGCGACGCGACGACGGTGGTCGCGGGCGGCATGGAGTCGATGACGCAGGCGCCGCACCTTCTGCCGAACTCGCGGGCGGGCTACGGCTATGGCGCCATCGAGGTGCTCGACCACATGGCGCACGACGGCCTCACCGACACGTTCGACCGCGTCAGCATGGGCGAGTCGACGGAGCGGCACAACGGCCGCTTCGGCCTGAGCCGCCGGACGCAGGACGAGGTCGCGGCGCTGTCGCACCAGCGGGCGGCGGCCGCGCAGGCGTCGGGCGTGTTCGACGCCGAGATCGTGCCCGTCGAGGTGCCGCAGCGCAAGGGCGACCCCGTCGTGGTCGCGCAGGACGAGGGCGTGCGGCCCGACACCACGGTCGAGACGCTGGCGGGGCTGCGCCCGGCCTTCACGAAGGACGGCACGATCACGGCCGGCAACGCGTCGCAGATCTCCGACGGCGCGTCCGCGACGATCCTGACCACGCGTGCCCACGCCGCGGAGCGCGGCTGGACGGTGCTCGCCACCGTCGGCGCGTCGGGGCAGACGGCCGGCCCCGACAACTCGCTGCAGGCGCAGCCCGCACAGGCCATCCGCCGCGCGTGCGAGAAGGCGGCCATCGCTCCCGCCGACCTGGATCTCGTGGAGATCAACGAGGCGTTCGGTGCCGTAGTCGCGCAGTCGCAGGCCGAGCTGGGGCTGTCGAGCGACATCGTCAACATCCACGGCGGAGGCATCGCGATCGGCCATCCCATCGGCGCATCCGGCAACCGGCTCGTGGTGCACATGGCGCACGAGCTCGCGCGCCGCGGCTCGGGCACGGGCGCCGTCGCGCTGTGCGGCGGCGGGGGACAGGGAGACGCCCTCATCCTGACCCGCTGATGCCCCCCGCGGGCGCGAGACGACCGCCTTCAAAGGATGATCATGACCGACACCATCACCCCCGTCGCCACCGTCGTTCCGAGCCGCGGCGCTCTCACGCCGCTGGGTCTCGACGGGTTCCGGATAGAGGGCGGGCTCTGGGCTGAGCGGCAGGCGACGAACGGTGCGGCGACGCTCGCCCACGTCGGCGCCCGCCTCGAGAGCGAGGGCTGGCTGCCGAACTTCGACCTCGCCGCCGCGGGACGCCTGCCCGACGGGCGCCGCGGGCGCGAGTTCGCCGACTCCGAGGTCTACAAGTATCTGGAGGCGCTCGCCTGGGAGATCGGCAGGACGGGATCGGAGGCGCTCGAGGAGACGTTCCGCGCGGCCGTGTCGCGGGTCGCCGCGGCGCAGGAGGCCGACGGCTACCTCGACACCGCGTTCGGTCGGCCGGGCCAGGAGGAGCGCTGGAGCCATCTCGAATGGGGTCACGAGCTCTACTGCCTGGGGCACCTCATGCAGGCCGCCGTGGCGCGGGCCCGCACGCGACCGGAGGCCGACGACGGTCTGCTGCAGATCGCCACGCGCGCCGCCGATCTCGTCGTGCGCGAGTTCGGTCCCGACGCCCGGAACGGCGTGTGCGGTCACCCGGAGATCGAGCTGGGCCTCGTGGAGCTCGGGCGCGTCACCGGTGAGCAGCGGTACATCGACCAGGCGGCGCTGTTCGTCGAGCGCCGCGGCCGGGGAACGCTCGGCGAGATCGAATTCGGTCAGGAGTACTTCCAGGACGCGGTCCCGGTGCGCGAGACGGAGGCGCTGCACGGCCATGCCGTGCGTGCCAACTACCTCGCCGCCGCCGCGGTCGATGTCGCGGTCGAGCGCGCCGACCACGAGCTGCTCGATGCGCTGCGCCGGCAATGGGACCGCACGATCTCGCGCCGCACGTACATCACAGGCGGCCAGGGAGCCCACCATCAGGACGAGGCGTTCGGCGCCGACTGGGAGCTGCCGAGCGACCGGGCGTACTCCGAGACGTGCGCGGGCATCGCCTCCGTCATGTTCGCGTGGCGCCTGCTGCTGGCGACCGGCGATGTGCGTTATGCCGACCTCATCGAGCGCACGCTGTTCAACGTCGTCGCGACCGCCGTCTCCGAAGACGGGAGGGCGTTCTTCTACTCGAACCCCCTGCACCAGCGTGTCGAGGGCGCGCCGACGGATCCGGACGCGACGGTGGGACGCGCCTCCACGTCGCTGCGAGCGCCGTGGTTCAGCGTGTCGTGCTGCCCCACGAACATCGCCCGCACGGTCGCGACGCTCGGCGCGTATGCCGCGACGCGCTCGGAGGACGGCGTCCAGCTGCACCAGTACGCCGCCGGCAGGCTGACGGCCACGCTTCCTTCCGGTGCGCGCGTCGTGGTGACGGTGAGCGCCGACTATCCCTCCTCGGGAGACGTCCGCGTGCGGGTCGAGGAGGCGGGCGACTACGAGCTCGCGCTGCGCGTGCCCGCCTGGGCGCACGGCGCGACACTCGACGGCGCTCCCGTGCAGCCGGGGTACGCACACATCCGGCGCGCGTGGCGGCCGGGCGACGAAGTGGTGCTGTCCCTCCCCGTCGCGCCTCGTGTGGTCCATCCGGACCCCCGGGTCGATGCGGTTCGCGGTTGCGTCGCGGTTGAGCGCGGCCCCGAGGTGCTGGCGCTGGAATCGATCGACCTCGGGGCGCCGGTCGACGGCGCGGCGCTCGTGCCGGGCTCGCTGCGTGAGGACGGCGACGCCGTCGTCGCGGACTTCGCCGTGCTCGTCCACCCACGGCACGAGGAGCCGGCCGATCCGTGGCCCTATGCCGAGGTGACGGTGCACCCGGCCGACGTGCGCAGCGCGCGCCTCATCCCGTACCGGACGTGGGGCAATCGCGGGCCCGCCACCATGCGCGTGTGGCTGCCGCTTCGCGTCGACGTCTGAGGCTCTCTTCGCCCGCGGCAGCCCCTCCGCCCGCCCGGAGAGGCCTCTCGATGTCGGGCCATCGCGTGTGAACGTGCACATTCCGTATGTGAGCGCTAACATGTTCTCACGCGGGGTTCCCTGACCCCGGTTCTCGAGGAAGAGAGAGGCACAGCAATGAAGCGGACTGCTCTGCGGTTCATCACCACCACGGGCGCGATCGCCCTCGCCATCGGGCTCGCGGGCTGCGCGAGCGGAGGCTCCGCCGGTTCCGGCGACGGCGGCAGCGCTGCTCCCGCCGAGGACCTCACCGTCGGCGTCGCCATGCCGACCGAGACGTCGGAGCGCTGGATCAACGACGGCGACGCCGTCAAGTCGCAGCTCGAGGAGGCCGGCTACGAGGTCGACCTGCAGTTCGCGAACGACGACATCCCGACCCAGCAGCAGCAGATCGAGCAGATGGTCACCAAGGGTGCGGACATCCTGATTGTCGCATCGATCGACGGCACGGCGCTCGCCAGCCAGCTCGAGGCCGCTGCCGCGAAGGGCATCCCGGTCATCGCGTACGACCGCCTGATCAACGGCACCGAGAACGTCGACTTCTACGTCACGTTCGACAACTACGAGGTCGGCGTGCAGCAGGCCACGTCGCTGCTCCAGGGCCTCGGGTACCTCGACGCCGAGGGCAACGAGACCGACCTGTCCGACAAGAAGATCATCGAGCTGTTCGCCGGCTCGCCCGACGACAACAACACGGGCTTCTTCTTCGACGGCGCCATGGACACCCTGAAGCCCTTCATCGACGACGGCCGCCTCACGGTCGGCTCGGGCCAGACCTCGATGGACCAGGTCGCCACGCTCCGCTGGGACGGCGCCACCGCCCAGAAGCGCATGGAGGACCTGCTGACGTCGACCTACGGCGGCGGCTCGAAGCCCCTGCACGGCGTGCTCTCGCCCTACGACGGCATCTCGCGCGGCATCATCACGGCCCTGCAGAACGCCGGCTACGGTGACTCGATCGAGGACGGCCTCCCGGTCGTCTCCGGCCAGGACGCCGAGATCGCCTCGGTCAAGCTGATCAACGACGGTGTGCAGTTCGCGACGATCTTCAAGGACACGCGCAAGCTCGCCACCGAGGCCGTCAAGGCCGCCGAGGCGTACGCCGAGGGCGGCGAGCCGGAGGCGAACGACACCGAGACGTACGACAACGGCGAGAAGGTCGTGCCGTCGTACCTCCTCGAGTCGGACATCGTCGTGAAGGACAACATCACGTCGCTGCTCGTCGACTCGGACTACTGGACGGCCGACGAGGTCGCCTCGGGCGTCGCGGAGTAATCCGAGCCCATCTCTCCGGCGGTGCCCGCCGGGTCGTGACGTCTGTCGCGCCCCGGCGGGCATCGCCTCCGAACCCACCCGAAGGGACGGACGATGACTGACGCGATCCTCGAGATGCGTGGCATCACCAAGGACTTCCCGGGCGTCAAGGTGCTCAAGGGAGTGAATCTGAGCGTCGCGCGCGGCGAGATCCACGCGATTTGCGGCGAGAACGGCGCCGGCAAGTCGACGCTCATGAAGGTGCTGTCGGGCGTCTACCCGCACGGCACCTACGGCGGGGACATCCTGTTCGACGGCAAGGCGGTGTCGTTCTCCGGCATCCGCGACTCCGAGCAGCGCGGCATCGTGATCATCCACCAGGAGCTCGCGCTCGTGCCCTACCTGTCGGTGGCCGAGAACATCTTCCTGGGCAACGAGCGCGTGCGCGGCGGACTGATCGACTGGAACCAGGCCAACCACGAGGCGGCCGATTACATGGCGCGCGTCGGCCTGGACGAGAACCCGACGACCCCGGTCGGCGAGCTCGGCGTCGGCAAGCAGCAGTTGATCGAGATCGCCAAGGCGATGACCAAGGACGTCAAGCTGCTGATCCTGGACGAGCCGACCGCCGCGCTCAACGACACCGACTCCGAGCACCTGCTGGGCCTGCTGCGCGAGCTGCGCGACCAGGGCATCACGTGCATCATCATCAGCCACAAGCTCGGCGAGATCGAGGCGATCGCCGATTCGACGACGATCATCCGCGACGGCGAGTCGATCGAGACGATCGACATGCATGGCCCTGATGCGACGCAGGACCGGATCATCCGCGGCATGGTCGGGCGCTCGCTCGACGCGCGCTTCCCGGAGCGCACGCCGCAGATCGGCGAGGAGATCTTCCGCGTCGAGAACTGGACCGTCCGCCATCCGACGCAGGCGGACCGCGTCGTGGTCGAGGACGCCACGATCTCGGTCCGCGCGGGCGAGATCGTCGGCATCGCCGGCCTGATGGGCGCCGGGCGCACCGAGTTCATGATGAGCGTGTTCGGCCAGTCGTACGGTCGCGACATCTCCGGCCGCGTGCTCCTGCACGGCAAGGAGATCCGCACGCGCACGGTGCGCGAGGCGATCGAGAACGGGCTGGCGTACGTGTCGGAGGACCGCAAGCACTACGGCCTGAACCTCATCACGGACATCCGCACGAACATCACGTCCGCGGCTCTCGACAAGCTCACCAACTGGGCGTCGTTCGTCAACGGCAACGAGGAGATCAAGGTCTCCGAGGACTACCGCCGCGCGATGAACATCAAGACCCCGACCGTGATGCAGACGGTGGGCAACCTCTCCGGCGGCAACCAGCAGAAGGTCGTGCTGTCGAAGTGGCTGTACTCCGACCCCGAGGTGCTGATCCTCGACGAGCCGACCCGCGGCATCGACGTCGGCGCCAAGTACGAGATCTACGAGATCATCAACCAGCTCGCGGCACAGGGCAAGGCGATCATCGTCGTCTCGAGCGAGCTCCCCGAGCTGCTCGGCATGAGCGACCGGATCTACACCCTCGCGTACGGCCGGATCACCGGCCAGCTGCCCGTCGCGGAGGCCACGCAGGAGAACCTGATGAGCCTCATGACCATCGAGAAGAACCAGAAGGAGGCCGCGGCATGAGCAATGTCCTGGCTGAGACCAAAGACCTGTTCACGCGCAACCTCCGCACGTCCGGCATCTACATCGCGTTCGTCGCGATCGTGGTGCTGTTCACGATCCTGACCGACGGTCTGCTGCTCAACCCCGAGAACGTCACCAACCTGGTGCTGCAGAACGCGCACATCCTGATCATGGCGCTCGGGATGATCATGATCATCGTCGCGGGTCACATCGACCTGTCGGTGGGGTCCGTGCTCGCGTTCGCGTCGGCCGTGTCGGCCGTGCTCGTCATCCGGCAGGGGATGCCCTGGTGGGTCGGACTGCTCGCGGCCGTGCTCGTCGGCGTGCTCGTCGGCGCCTGGCACGGCTTCTGGGTGGCGTACGTCGGCATCCCCGCGTTCATCGTGACGCTCGCGGGCATGCTGCTGTTCCGCGGACTGACGCTCGTCGTGCTGCAGAACGTCTCGCTGTCGCCGTTCCCCGCCGACTACAAGACCATCGCGACCGACTTCTCGCGCGGACTGTTCGGCGAGATCGTGGTGAGTCAGGGCGAGGGCCTCAAGGCTGTGCCCGTGACGGTCGACGTCTTCACGCTCCTGATCGGCGTGCTCGCGGTGGGTGGATTCATCTACTCGCAGGTCCGCAGCCGTCGTGCGCGCATCAGCTACAACCAGAAGGTCGAGTCGATGCCGCTGTTCGTGCTGAAGCTCGCCGCGGTCGCCGTGGTCGTGATGGCGTTCGCATGGGCCCTGGCGTACAACCGCGGCTTCCCGTACATCCTGATCGTGCTCGGCGTGCTCGTGCTTGTGTACCAGCTCATCACGAACCGCACGGTGTTCGGCCGCCACGTGTACGCGGTCGGCGGCAACCTCGCCGCCGCGAAGCTCAGCGGTGTGAACGTCGCGCGCGTGAACTTCTGGCTGTTCGTGCACATGGGTCTGCTGACCGGCATCGCCGCCGCGATGTTCTCGGCGCGCTCGAACGGCGCGCAGCCGAACATGGGCAACAGCTTCGAGCTCGACGTGATCGCGGCCTGCTTCATCGGCGGCGCCTCGACCACGGGCGGCATCGGTCGCGTGACCGGCGCCCTCGTGGGTGGCCTCGTCATGGCCGTCATGTCGAACGGCATGTCACTCATGGGCGTGCCGCAGTCGCTGCAGCCGATCGTGAAGGGCCTCGTGCTCCTGATCGCCGTCGCGTTCGACATCTACAACAAGCGTCGCGCCGGCGCCACGCGCTGAGTCTCGCTTCCTGCGGCGGGTCGCTCCCTCGGGAGCGGCCCGCCGTTTCGCTGTGTGGAGGTCCGCGGGATCCGCGCGCCGATCCGGAGATCTGCACGTATCCGGATCGGCTGCGGCGCGGACGTCCGAAACGGTGCAGATCTCCGGAGGCGTGCCGGGTCGTCCGAGCGTCAGGGGACGATCGCGTCGACGTACCCGCCGTCGACACGCACGGCGGCTCCTGTCGTCGCCGAGGCCAGGGGAGAGCTGAGGTACGCGACCATGTTCGCGATCTCCTCGGGCTCGATTAGCCGCTGCAGCAGCGACTGCGGCCGGTGCGTGCGCATGAACTCGCGCTGCGCCTCGCCCCACGGCAGGCTCTCGTCGACCAGCTCGTAGACGAACTTCTCGACGCCGCCCGTGTGCGTGGGGCCGGCGATGACCGAGTTGACGGTGACGCCGGTGCCGGCGGCCTCCTTCGCGAAGCCGCGCGACACCGCGAGCAGCGCGGTCTTCGACATGCCGTAGTGGATCATCTCGGCCGGGATGACGATCGCCGAGTCGCTCGCGATGTTGAGGATGCGACCCCACCCCCGCTCGGTCATCCCCGGCAGCGTCTCTCGGATGAGCCGAACCGCGGCGAGCACGTTGACCTCGAAGTAGCGGCGCCATTC
>NZ_JAPSJA010000369.1 GCF_031178525.1 Microbacterium sp. | reverse complement strand
ACGAGGAGAGCACATGGACATCGGCTTCGCGCCCGACGAGATCGACACCGCCGCACCGACGCGCGCCGCGCGGCTGAAGTGGGTGGTCGTCGTCGACGGCTCGCTGCCCGCCGGGCGCATCGCGAACGCGACCGCCTGCGTCGGCGCGGCCACGGGCGACGCCGTGGCGGGACTGCTCGGGCCGGATGCGGTCGACGCGCACGGGTCGGCGCACGCGGGTCTCCCCTGGATCGGCTGCACCGTGCTGACCGCCGACGCTGCGCAGCTCGCGACGATCCGGGAGAAAGCCGCGGCCTCGGATGAAGTGTTCGTCGCCGACATGCCCGCCCACGCGCAGCTCACGCGCGTGTACGACGAGTGCCTCGCCGAGGTGTCCGGGCGTCCGTCGGAGGACCTCGGCTACCTCGCGGTCGGCCTCGTCGGGCCGCGCAATCGCGTCGACCGGATCGTGGGACGCCTGCCGCTGCTGGCGTGAGGGCCTGCACCCGGTGCTACGGTGAGGGCATGGAGATCGAGGTCGACAGGAACTAACCGGCACCCGGAGCACTCGGGTGCGCGCTCCTCATCGTCGCCCCGAAAGGTCTCCTCATGCCGCTGTCCCCTTCTGCCATCACGCTGTCGGACGTCTCGTTCGAGTGGCCCGACGGATCCGTCGCCCTCGACGGCCTGAACGGCACCCTCCCGGTCGGTCGCATCGGTCTCGTCGGACGCAACGGCGTCGGCAAATCGACGCTGCTGAAGCTCATCGCGGGCATCCTCACGCCCACGCGCGGGCGCATCGACGCCGCGGGCGACGTCGGCTACCTCCCCCAGACCCTCACGCTCGGACGGGACGCCACGATCGCCGACCTGCTCGGCATCGCACCCGTCCTGCGCGCCCTGCGCGCGATCGAGCGGGGCGACGTCGACGTGCGCCACTTCGACGTGGTCGGCGACGACTGGGACATCGAGGCACGCGCGGACGAGACCCTCGCCGACATCGGCTTCCGCGCGACGGATCTCGTCCGCGGCGTCGGTGAGCTGTCGGGCGGCGAGGCCATGCTCGTCGCCATCACGGGTCTGCGCCTGCGCCGCACCGCCATCACCCTGCTGGATGAGCCGACCAACAACCTCGACCGGCCGACGCGGACTCGCCTCGCCGAGCTGAGCGACAGCTGGCCGGGCACGCTCGTCGTGGTCAGCCACGACCTGGAGCTGCTCGAGCGCATGCACCACACCGCCGAGCTGCGCACCACCGGCCTCGGACAGGCCGGCCGGGGTCGCGGCGCGATGCTCGAGGTGTTCGGCGGCCCCTACAGCGCGTTCCGCGCCTTCGTCGAGCAGGAGCAGACTGCCGCCAGCCAGGCTGCGCGCACCGCGCAGCAGCACCTGAAGGTGGAGAAGCGCCAGCGTGTGGCGGCCGAGGCGAAGCTCGCGGCGCGCGCCCGCGCCGGGAAGAAGTCCGCCGAGAACATGCCGAAGATCCTCGCGAGCGCGCGCAAGCGCAAGGCGCAGGAGACGGCGGGCGCGCACCGCAACCTGCTGGACGAGCGCGTCCAGACCGCGCAGGATGCCCTCGACGCCGCCGACGCCCGCGTGCGCGAGGAGGAGCACATCCACCTCACGCTCCCGGATCCGGATGTCCCGCGCGGCCGGCGGATCGCGGAGCTCACGGACGGATCCCGCACCATCACGATCCAGGGTCCCGAGCGCGTCGCGCTCGTCGGTCCGAACGGCGCGGGCAAGACCACGCTGCTCGAGGCGCTCGTCGCGGGCACGGACGCGACCTCGGGCGCAGACGCGGTGCGCGGCACGCTGCTCACGGATCGCGTCGGCTACCTCCGGCAGCGCATCGACGATCTCGACGAAGCGCGCTCGGCCGTCGACAACGTGCGCGACGCAGCCCCGGGCATCCCGCCCGGCGAGCTGCGCAACCAGCTCGCCCGGCTGCTGCTGCGTGGCAGCGCGCTCGACCGGCCGGTGCGCACGCTGTCGGGTGGCGAGCGCTTCCGCGTCGCCCTCGCCAAGCTGCTGTT
>NZ_JAPSJA010000368.1 GCF_031178525.1 Microbacterium sp. | reverse complement strand
GAGGCCGCCGAGTTCGCCAACCGGGCCGAGCGCCGCACGGCGGCACGCCCCGCGGGCCCCCGTGACCGCATGCCCAAGCGAGGACGATCGTGATCGACATCAACAACGAGTCCGCCGTCGAGATCGACGAGTCGGTGCTGCTGCGTCTGACGCAGGACAACCTGGCCGCGCTGCACGTCTCGCCGGACGCGGACGTGGCGATCGTGCTCGTCGACGAGGGCGCGATGGAGCAGCTGCACCTGCAGTGGATGGACGAGCCCGGCCCGACCGATGTGCTGAGCTTCCCGATGGACGAGCTGCGACCGGGCTCCGAGGACCAGCCGACGCCGCCCGGGCTGCTCGGCGACATCGTGCTCTGCCCGCAGGTCGCGGAGTCGCAGGCGGAGACCGCGGGTCACTCCACGATGGACGAGCTGATCCTGCTCACCACGCACGGCCTGCTGCACCTGCTCGGCTACGACCACGCCGAGCCGGAGGAGGAGCGCGAGATGTTCGGGCTCCAGCGCGAGCTCATCGCGGCGTTCGCTGCGGCCGAGCGTCGCCGCACCTCATGAGACGGACACCTCCCGAGGGAGCGGCTGCATGATCGGCCTGTCTCCGGACGTCCTGGGCCCCATCGCCGCTCTGCTCTTCGGCGGCGCTCTGCTGCTCGTGCTGCTGGCCGGGCTGATGTCGGCGATCGACGCCGCGCTGTCGGTCACCTCGCGCGGCGATCTCGTCGACCTCGCGGGGGAGGGCCGCAACGCCCAGGCGCTTGCGCGCATCGCGGCGGATCCGGACCGTCACGCGGGCGTGGTGGTGTTCGTGCGCGTGTTCGCCGAGACCGCTGCGGCCGTGCTCGTGACCGCGGCCTTCGCGCTCATCCTGCACAGCCTGTGGTGGGCCCTGCTGGTCGCGGCGCTGCTCATGACGGGCGTGTCGTTCGTGGCGGTGTCGTCGATCCCCGCGACGTTCGGCCGCCGCTATTCCTCCGCGCTGCTGACCTTCGCGGCACCGCTCGTGCGCGGCACCCTGCTGGTGCTGGGCCCGCTGTCGGGCCTGCTGGCGGCGTTCGGCAACCGGCTCACGCCCGGTGGTGGGCGCCGCAGCTTCGAGTCGGAGGAGCAGCTGCTGAGCATCGTCGACGAGGCCGCCTCGCACGCCGTGATCGAGGCCGACGACCGGGAGCTCATCCACTCCGTGTTCGACTTCACCGACCAGGTCGTGCGCGCGGTCATGGTGCCGCGCACCGAGATGGTCACGGTGGAGGCCGATGCGACGATCCGCGAGGCCATGCGGCTGTTCCTGGACCGCGGCATCTCGCGCATGCCCGTGGTCGACGGCGAGGTCGACGACATCATCGGCGTGCTGTACCTGAAGGACGTCGTGCAGTTCGGCTTCCGCGACGCGGTCGCCGGCGGCGAGCCGGTCGGCTGGCGCGAGGCCGCCGTGCGGGCGATCGCGCGCCCCGCCGTGTTCGTGCCCGAGCAGATGCGTGCCGAGACCCTGCTGCAGCAGATGAAGCGCGACGCCGTTCACGTGTGCCTCGTGGTCGACGAGTACGGCGGCATCGCCGGGCTCGTCACGCTCGAGGACCTGATCGAGGAGCTTGTCGGGGAGATCGCCGACGAGTACGACGCGCCCTCGAAGGAGATCGTCGAGCTCGCGGACGGCCGCTACCGCGTCAGCTCGCGCCTGTCGCTCGACGAGGTCGGCGACCTGTTCGGCATCGAGCTCGAGGACGAGGACGTCGACTCGATCGGCGGCCTGCTCGGCAAGACGCTCGGGCGCGTGCCGCAGCCGGGAGACGTCGCGGAGTTCGCGGGACTGATCGTCACGGGCGGCACGTCGCGGGGTCGCGGGCGCGGCATCGCCACGGTGTTCGTCGAACGCGGCGAAGCCCTGCGCACGATCGATGAGTACAGGGAGAGGGAAGATGGCTGACGCGACACGCTCGGGCTTCGTGACGTTCGTGGGGCGACCGAACGTCGGCAAGTCCACGCTCATGAACGCGCTCGTGGGCGAGAAGGTGGCCATCAC
>NZ_JAPSJA010000367.1 GCF_031178525.1 Microbacterium sp. | reverse complement strand
TCACGGCGCGGTCACGTCGACGCCGCACCATCTGGCTCGTGTCGCTCGGGGCGCTGCTGCTGCTGGTGGTGGGCAGCGTCGGCGCGGCCTACAGCCCCCTGTTCGCGGTGCAGCGCATCACGGTGACAGGCGCGGACACGCTGGATGAGGCGACGCTGCAGCAGGCTCTCGCCGCACAGATGGGGCGACCCCTGCCGCTCGTCGACCACGCCGAGGTGAAAGCCGCGCTCGTGGCCTTCCCTTTGATCGAGACCTACACGCTCGAGGCGCGTCCGCCGCACGACCTGCTCGTCAAGATCGTCGAGCGGACGCCGATCGGCGTGGTGAAATCCGACGCCGGGTTCACGGTCGTCGACGCCGCCGGCGTCGCGCTCTCCACGAGCGACGCGCAGCCCGAGGGGCAGCCGCTGCTGGAGGCGCGGGGCGGCGTGACGTCATCGGCGTTCGCCGCGGTGGGACAGGTGCTGCGTTCGCTGCCCGACAGCGTGAGCGGCCTCGTCGCATCCGCGCGGGCCACGACGCAGGACGACGTCACGCTCACGCTCGCCGACGGCACCGAGGTGCTGTGGGGGAGCGCGGATCACGCGGCGAAGAAGGCGCAGGTGCTGCTGGCCGCGCCCGACGGCCACGCGTACTACGACGTCTCGTCGCCCGGCGTGCTCATCCTGCGCTGACGTCCGAGACGGCGAGCCGTGCGCGCCGATCCGCCCTGCATCGCGGCACGCTGCGGCGTGTTCCGGCGCGAGTCGGCGACACGCCCACGCCCAATCCGCGCATGCGGCGGGGCCGCGCATACCTTCATGGAAGGAATTGCATACCGGGCAATACTTTAACCCTCATCTAGAAGATGAAGGTTCAGGCGTCCGGATGAGACCAGTGGTTCGAGCAAACGGAGGCCGGCATGAGCCAGAACCAGAACTACCTCGCCGTGATCAAGGTCGTCGGCGTCGGCGGCGGTGGCGTGAACGCCGTCAACCGCATGATCGAGCTCGGTCTCCGCGGAGTCGAGTTCATCGCGGTCAACACCGATGCGCAGGCGCTGCTGATGAGCGACGCGGACGTCAAACTCGACGTGGGCCGCGAGCTCACGCGCGGCCTGGGTGCGGGTGCTGATCCCGAGGTCGGCCGACGGGCGGCCGAGGACCACGCCGAGGAGATCGAGCAGGCGCTCGCGGGTGCCGACATGGTCTTCGTGACGGCGGGCGAGGGCGGCGGCACGGGCACGGGCGGCGCCCCCGTGGTCGCGCGCATCGCGAAGTCGATCGGCGCGCTGACCATCGGTGTCGTGACCAAGCCGTTCTCCTTCGAGGGCCGCCGTCGTCAGAGCCAGGCCGAGGCGGGTGTCGCGAGCCTCAAGGAAGAGGTCGACACGCTCATCGTCGTGCCGAACGACCGCCTGCTCGAGATCAGCGACCGCGGCATCTCGATGGTCGAGGCCTTCGCGACGGCCGACCAGGTGCTGCTCGCCGGTGTGCAGGGCATCACCGACCTCATCACGACGCCGGGTCTGATCAACCTCGACTTCGCCGACGTGAAGTCGGTCATGCAGGGCGCGGGATCCGCGCTCATGGGCATCGGATCTGCGCGCGGCGCCGACAGGGCCATCAAGGCCGCCGAACTGGCGGTCGAATCGCCGCTGCTCGAGGCGTCGATCGAGGGCGCCCACGGCGTGCTGCTGTCCATCCAGGGCGGATCGAACCTCGGCATCTTCGAGATCAACGACGCCGCGCAGCTGGTCAAGGAGGCCGCGCACCCCGAGGCCAACATCATCTTCGGCACGGTCATCGACGACACCCTCGGCGACGAGGTGCGGGTCACGGTCATCGCGGCAGGCTTCGACGGCGGGGAGCCGCAGCAGCGTCTCGACGTGCCGGCTCACGTCTCGGGCCGCGCCTCGATGCCGACGCTGCCTGGCACCGGCATCGCGACGAGCTCGTCCGACGCCGCGAAGAAGGAGGAGCCGGCGCGTGAGCCCGTCGCGGTCGCTGCGCAGGCGCCCGTGCTGCCCGACGCGGGCTTCGACTC
>NZ_JAPSJA010000114.1 GCF_031178525.1 Microbacterium sp. | reverse complement strand
CTGTGGAACCTGCCCGAGGGCGGCCTGCTGCAGTACCTCGGCGCCGTGGCGTTCGCGATCGGCAACATCTCCATGAGCTTCCTCGTCCCGGCCCTCGCGGGCTACATCGCCTTCGCGCTGGCCGACCGTCCCGGCATCGCGCCCGGGTTCGTCGCCGGATCGGTCGCGGTGCTGACGAGCGCGGGATTCATCGGCGGCATCGTGGGCGGTGTGCTCGCGGGTCTCGCGGCGATGTGGCTCGGGTCGCTGTCGGTGCCGCGGTGGCTGCGCGGCCTGATGCCGGTCGTGATCATCCCCCTGCTGGGGTCGATCTTCGCGAGCGGGCTGCTGATCCTGTTCCTGGCGGCGCCGATCGCCGCGCTGATGGGTGCCCTCACCGACGGGCTGAACGGGCTCGCCGGGTCGGGTCTGCTGCCGGTGGTCGGCATCATCCTCGGCCTCATGATGTGCTTCGACCTGGGCGGTCCCATCAACAAGGTGGCGTACGCGTTCGCGGTCGCGAGCCTGGGCGACGCGTCGGCCGACAACCCGGTGCCGTACTACATCATGGCCGCGGTCATGGCGGCCGGCATGGTGCCGCCGCTCATGATGGCGTTCGCCTCGACGGTGCTCGCGCGCGAGAGCTTCAGCGAGCCCGAGCGCGAGAACGGCAAGGCGGCGTGGCTGCTGGGCCTGTCGTTCATCTCCGAGGGGGCGATCCCGTTCGCCGCGGCCGACCCGCTGCGCGTGATCCCCGCGGCGATGCTGGGTGGCGCCATCACCGGCTTCCTCAGCACGCTGCTGCTGGTGGGCTCGCGCGCCCCGCACGGTGGAGCGTTCGTGTTCTTCGCGATCGACCCGCTCTGGGGCTTCGCGCTCGCCCTGCTCGCGGGCGTGCTGGTGGGCGGCTTCGCGGTCGTCGGGCTCAAGCGCTTCGCGCGGCGCACGGCTCCCGCGCAGGCGGTCGCCGCCTGATCCCGCGTACGCGTTCCCCGGAGATGCCCGCTCCTCAGGACCGGAGACCGGCGATCCGGTTCGGAGAACGCGGCATATCCTGACAAGCAGACGGCCCGGCTCCCATGGGGAGCCGGGCCGTCTGCTTCGAGCGCGGGATCAGGCCGCCGTGCTCTCCAGCAGGAGCTTCGACGACGCCGTGCGCTTGCGCGCCACCGCCACGGTCGTGACGGCGAACGCCAGCACGGCCCACACGATCAGGGCGGTGACAGCCGCGCCCGTGCCCCCCGCGTCGGTGACCGCGCCGAGCAGGGCGCGATACGCGGGAGAGGTGGGCAGGGTGCCGGACAGGTCGGCGAGCCAGCCGGGCAGCGTCGAGATGATGCCCGTGGCGAGCGCCATGGCGCCGACGAGTGCGGCGATCCAGCGCCCCGCGCCGCCGAACACCGCGATGAGCGCCTGGTGGACGGCCGCGAACGCCACGCCGATGAGCGCGCACAGCGCGACCATGGCGGCCGCCGTGCCGGGATCGAAGTCGTTGACCACCTGGACCACGACCCCGACGAGCACGCCCTGCACCGCGCCGACGAGCGCCGCCGGCAGCAGCGTGCCGCCCGCGAGCGTCACCGACGCGCGGCGCGAGGTCAGCGCGCGTGCCGTGACCGAGCGCATCACGATGAACGTCGCGAGCCCGCCGAACCACAGGATGACGGCTGCGAGCAGCGGGATCGCCGCCGCCCCGAACAGGGAGACGCCCTCGTTGGACGCGGTGACCGGATCCGACACGACGGCCGCGAGGTCGTCGGCCTCCCGCTCGGTGTAGGAGGGGATCTCCTCGGTCGCCTGGCCGAGACCGTCCGCGAGCGTGTGCGTGCCGTCGGCGAGCTCGCCGATGCCGTCGCCCAGCTCGGTCGTGCCGGTCGCGAGCTCGCCCGCGCCGCTGGAGAGCTCCTGCGCTCCGGTCGCGAAGCCGTTGACGCCGGACGCGAGCTGCGCGGCGCCATCCGACAGCGCGCTCGCGCCGTCCGACGCCTGGCCGGCGCCGGTCGCGAGCTCGTCGGCTCCGGCCGAGAGGTCCGAGGCGCCGCCCGAGAGTTCGGTCGCCCCGTCCGAGAGCCCAGCGAGTCCGGTCGCGAGGTCGGAAGCGCCGTCCGCGGACCTCGCCGCGCCGTCGGCAAGCAGGCCGAGGTTCTCGGCGAGCGGGGCGGTGCCGGCTGCCGCGTCGCGCAGCTGAGATGCGAGTTCGACAGGAAGGGCCTCGGCCAGCCCGTCCAGTCCGGCGGAGGTACCCGCCGCGCCCTGGGAGAGCTGTGCGAGCTGGGTGCAGAACTCCGCGCTCGCCCCGGAGAGGGCGCAGTTGGCGCTGAGCGCGGTCAGCCCGTCCGCGGTGGCCGCTGCGGCGCCGGTCAGCTCGACCGGCACGATGCCGTCGCGCTCGATCACCGCGGCACCGTCTTCGAGGCCTGTGCCAAGAGCACCGGCACCGTCCGCGAGCTGCTGAAGGCTCGGGGCGAGGCCCGGGTTCTCCCGGGTCCCGTCGCCTCGCAGGCCGTTCGCGAGGCCCTGAGCTCCCGCAGACAGCTGCTCCGCGCCGTCGGCCAGGCCGCTCGCCCCCTCCGAGAGCTGCGCGGCGCCGTCCGCGAGGCTCGAGGCGCCGTCGGCGACGCCCGCCACCCCGCCCGCGAGCTCCAAGGCGCCGCCCGCGACGCCGCCGGCCCCGCCCGCGAGCTGACCCGCGCCGTCCGCGAGCGCGCCCGCGCCCGCGCCGAGCTGCGTGGCGCCGTCGGCCAGCTGCGTGGCGCCGTCCTGCGCCGTGGTCGCGCCGTCGGCCAGCTGCGTGGCGCCGTCGGCCGCGTCACCGAGCTGCTCGCCCAGGGTCGTGAAGCCGATCAGCACGTTGGACAGCGTCGCCTGGGACAGCGTCTGTCCCATGGTGGTGGTCGCGACGGACGCGATCTGGCTCGTGATCGCCTCGTCGGCCAGGCGCGCGTCCGGGGCCGTGACGACCTCGATCGTGGCCTGCTCCGGCTCGGTGTCCTCGCCCGAGAGGCGCTGTCCGGACGAGGTCGCCGCGGCCGAGAACTCCTCCGGGATCGTGATGACGGCCTGGTAGGTGCCGTCCTCGAGGCCCTCTGCGGCGTCCTCGTCGTTCGACAGCACCCACGTCAGGTTGCTGGGCGCGTCGTCGGATCCCTCCACGAGACCCGCCGCCAGCTGCCGGCCGAGCGGTGCCGGCTGATCCTGGATCGTCACGGGCTCGTCGTTGTTCACGATCGCGGCGGTCATGTTCTCCAGGCGCTCTGTGGGGTCGTAGAGCGCCGCGAAGAGCACGCCGCCCACGAGGGCGGGCAGCAGCAGCACCCCGACGAGCGTGAGCCACGACACGGGCTTGGCGCTGCGGGCGCGCTCGATGCCGGTGGCGGCGAGACGGCTGGAGACGGTCATGCGTTCACCTCGGTGGTGGTGGTGGGAGCGTTGACGACGTCGAGCTGCTGGACCGTGTCCCAGCCGGCGTCGGCGAGCAGTCGCCGTGAGACGAGCGGATCGGATCCGGTCGTCACGACGGTCAGCTCGGCAGGGGAGAGCGCGTGGCGGGCGTCGCGCAGGACCGCGGCGACCTGATCGCGCGCGGCGGGGTCGAGCAGGTCGGCGCCGTCGATCACGACGAGGCGCGTGCCGCCCCGCAGCGCGTCGCGCACGTGGCGTGCGGGCGCCTCGGAGCCGGAGAGCAGCGCCACGCCAACGTGGGTGCGCACCCAGGCGGCGCGGCCGGGAAGCAGATGCCCCTCGACGCGCAGCAGCCCATCGGTCCCTGGCGCACGACCCGCGATCGCGAGCCCCACGGCCCTGGCCGAACGCGGGTCCGCGGACGTCACGGCGACGGCCTCGCCCGGCTCGACCCGCAGGTCGACACCGGACGCGAGCACGACGTCACCGGCCGTGACCGCCAGGCCCTCGGCCGCGATGATCGCAGTCGATCCGGTGCCCGGCCAGTCGGAGAGAGCGCGCTCGCGCTCGACGGCCTCGCCCTCGATGTCGAAGTGGGGCAGCAGGCGGTCGAGCCAGCGCGGGAACCACCACGCCTTCTCGCCGAGCAGCGCCATCACGGCCGGAACGAGCGTCATGCGCACGAGGAACGCGTCGATCGCGATGCCCACCGCGAGTGCCAGTGCGATGGGCTTGAGGTTCGAGTCGCCCTCGGGCACGAAGGCCGCGAACACCGCGAACATGATGACCGCGGCCGCGGTGACGACGCGGGCGGACGCCGAGAAGCCCGAGCGGACGGCCTCGATCGCGACCTCGCGCGTCGCGCCGCGCTTGCGGGCCGCGTGGACGAAGTCCTCGCGCATGCGCGACACGAGGAAGACCTCGTAGTCCATCGCCAGTCCGAACAGCACGCCCATCACGACGATGGGCATGAACGCGATGATCGGACCCGTGCGCGCGACGTGCAGCAGGTCGGCGCCCCAGCTCCACGAGAACACCGCGGCGACGACGCCGAAGGCGGCGAGGATCGACAGCAGGTATCCGAGCGCGGCCTTGAGCGGCACCCAGATCGATCGGAACACGATCATCAGCAGCACGAAGGACAGGCCGACCACGAAGATCCCGAACGGCACGAGCGCGCCGCCCAGGCGGTCGGAGATGTCGATGCCGACGGCCGTGGATCCCGTGACCTTCAGGTCGATGCCGTACTCGTCCAGCCACTCGTCGTGGTGCGCGCGCAGCTCGCGCACGAGCTCGCTCGTCGCCGGGTCATCCGGTCCGGTCTCCGGCACGATCTGGACGATGCCGGTGTCGGCGGTCTCGTTCGGGACCGCGAGCGCGACCTCCTTGACGCCGTCGATCGCCTCGACCTCGGTCTTCAAATCCTCCATGAGGCCGAGCGGATCCGTGGACGTCACGATCGTCCCGGTCAGGATGAGCGGGCCGTTGAAGCCGGGGCCGAAGTGCTCGGACGTCAGGTCGTAGCTGATCCGCGCCTCGTTGTCCTTGGGCAGCACGCCCGCGTTGGGCAGCGACAGCGCGAGGCTTCCCACGGGTACGGCCATCACGCCCAGGCTCAGCACGACGGCGACCGTCGTGACGACCGGGTGGCGCGTGACCATCCCGACCCAGCGCGCCGCGAAACCGCGGCGCTCGGCGCGGTCGGCGTGCTCGGCGCGCTGCTTCTTCGGCGCGCGGGGCTTACGGCCCACGACGCGGTGCTTCACGAAGCCGAGCACGGCAGGGGTGAGCGTCACGGCGATCAGCACCGCGACCGCGACGGCGACGGCCGCCGCGATGCCCATCGTGGTGAGGAACGGGATGTTCGCGAAGCCGAGTCCGATCAGGGCGATGAGCACCGTGACGCCGGCGAACACCACGGCGGATCCCGCCGTGCCTGTCGCGCGCCCGGCGGACTCCTCCGGATCCATGCCCGCGCGCACCTGATCCTGATGTCGCGCCGCGATGAACAGGGCGTAGTCGATGCCGACGGCGAGGCCCAGCATGAGCGCGAGCATCGGGGTCGTCGCCGACACGGTGGCCCACTGCGTCGCGGCGACGATGCCGAGCAGCGAGATGCCGACCCCGATCAGGGCCACCCCGAGTGGCAGGCCCGCGAGCACGAACGAGCGGAACGTGACGATCAGCACGATCAGCGCGATGACCACGCCGACCGCTTCCGTGATCGTGATGGTGGGCAGCTCGGTCGCGAACAGCTCGCCGCCGAGCGCGGTCTGCGAGCCTTCGGGGAGCTGCTCGGCGAGGCGTTCGACGACGGCGTGCAGCGACTCCTTGTCCTCGTCTGTGACGTCGGTCATCGTGCCCTCGAACTGCAGACGCACGATCGCGGCCGACTCGTCCTCCGAGACCATTCCCGTGACGTTCTCGTCGAACGGCGAGGTCGCGCTGCTGACCTTCTCCACGTCGCCGAGCTCGTCGACCGTCTCCTCGATCGCGTCGCGGTACGCCGCGTCGGCAACGGACTCGCCGTCCGCCGCCACGACGATGAACTGCGCGCTCGTGCCGGAGACCTGCGGGAACGTGCGGCTCAGCTGCGACAGACCCTCCTGGGCCTCGGTGCCCGGGATCGAGAACGCGTTGTCGAAGCCCTTGTTCAGACCCGCCGCGGCACCGCCGACGGCGGCGAGGATCAGCAGCCACCCCAGCAGGACGCGCCACGGGTGGCGATACGACCAGCGACCGAGCGAATACAGCAGGGTGGACACAAGCGCCTCCGGAGGGGGACGGGCAGAGGAAGTCGATACAACGCTGTATCCGATACAAGTGTGTATCGTACGGGGGGATGAGGCAAACCGGGCTGGGGGTTCGGTGGGAACCGGAGGATCGAAGTGAGCGAACAGGACGTCGCGACGGAGGCGACCGCCAAGGCGCCTACGCGCAGCCGTGAGAACACCCGCACGCGGTTGCTGGATGCCGCCGAGCAGGTGTTCGCGGAGGTCGGCCTCGGAGAGACCTCGGTCGAGGCCATCTGCGAACGCGCAGGCTTCACGCGCGGGGCGTTCTACTCGAACTTCGAGTCGAAGGACGAGCTGTTCGTCGAGCTGGCCGGGCGCTTCGCGAGTCGTCAGGTCGAGGGCGTCCGTCAGCGCGTCGCCGAGATGAGCGAATGCGGTCCCGCCGGCGGCGCCGCCGCGGACGACATGGTCGGACTGGTCGAGGCGCTCGATGTGCCGGGAGACGTGCGTCTCGGGGTGCTCCTCATGAGCGAGATCCGCAACAGGGCGATGCGCGACGCGAAGACCGCTGAGGCGTACCTCGCCCAGGACGCGCAGCTGCTGCGCGAGGTCTCGCAGCTGCTCGAGGAGGTCACGCACGCGCAGGGCCTGCGCCTCGTGGTGCCCGCCGACGACGCCGCACGCTTCGTGCTGACCGCCTGGGAGGGTGCCGCGAGCCGTGCCATCATCGCGGGTCTGCCGGAGAAGGAGCTGCAGGAGGCGCGCGCCCAGGAGGTCGGGCGCATCGCGCACCTCGTGATCGAGCAGGGCTGAGGCCCGCGCTTCCCAGCCGGGCTAGTCGTCGCCGCGCGCCGCGAGCTCCGCGTGACAGCGCACGATGCGGGCGCGCCACCAGTCGCGGCGCTCCTCGCTTGCGGCATGGCGGTCGAGCAGCGCCGGGTCGGGCGTGAGCCTGCCGACCGGGATCATGCCGCGGCACGGGACGAGCGGATCCGGCACCACGTCCGCCGTCAGCAGCGCTGCCGTGCCGAGCCCGCAGTCGAACTCGAGCGACGGCAGGGCGGCCGCGAGCGCGGCGCCCTGCGACAGTCCGACGGAGGTGTCGAGCGCGCTGGACACCACGGCGGGCAGCCCCGCCTCCGCGACGATCTCCCGCGCGCGTCGCACGCCGCCGAGCGGCTGCGCCTTCACGACGATCAGGTCGGCCGCGCCCGCCCGCGCGACCGCGATCGGATCCTGCGCCTTGCGCACGCTCTCGTCGGCCGCGATCGGCAGGTCCCAGCGGCGCAGCCGCGCGCGCAGCTCGGCGAGCTCCTCGACCGTCGCGCACGGCTGCTCGAGGTACTCCAGGTCGAACTCCGCGAGGGCGTGGGCGGCGTGCTCGGCCTCGTCGACGTTCCAGCCGCCGTTCGCATCGACCCGGATCCGTCCCTCGGGGCCCATGGCCGCGCGCACGGCGCGCACGCGCGCGATGTCGTCCGCCAGGACCTGTCCCTGCTCGGCGACCTTGACCTTGACCGTGCGGCAGCCGTCGTAGCGGGCGAGCACCTCGGGCACGCGCGCCTGATCGATCGCCGGCATCGTGGCGTTCACCGGGATCTCGGCGCGCAGCGGCTCGGGCTGCGGCGCGTAGGCGAAGTCGAGCGCGGCGGCCAGCCACGTCGCGGCCTCTGCGTCGCCGTACTCGGTGAACGGCGAGAACTCCGCCCATCCCTCGGGGCCCTCGATCAGTGCGGCCTCGCGGTGATCCACCCCGCGGAAGCGCGTCGCGAGCGGCAGCGACACCACCCGCACGGTGGCCAGGACCTCGGCGAGCGGCGGCAGCGGCGTCATGTCCCCATCCTGCCGCGGTCTCCGTCGCGGAGGGGCCGCCCCGCCGCTCTGCACGGCGCCGCACCGCGCGCAAGCGTCGGGCCTCCCGTCGGCGTGGACGGACGTGAGGCTGTTGCTGCGGTGCAGCCGCTGCCGGAACGCGGCGGCGATCAGCCGGCCGCCAGCGCCGCGAGCGCGTCGCCGTCGACGCGCTGCACGGTCCAGTCGTCCATGCCGACGGCGCCGAGCCGGCGGTAGAAGCTGATCGACGGCTCGTTCCAGTCGAGCACGGACCACTCGAACCGCGTGTAGCCGTTGTCGACGCACTCCCGCGCGAGCCCGCGCATCAGTGCGAGCCCGTA
>NZ_JAPSJA010000366.1 GCF_031178525.1 Microbacterium sp. | reverse complement strand
CCGGCGGCCCTGACCGAGGAGCTGATCTGATGTATGCCGCCCTGTGGCGAGTGCTTCCCGGCCCGTGGTGGGTGCGCCTCGTGATCCTGCTCGCGCTCGTCGCCGCGGTGCTCTACGCGCTGTTCGTGTACGTCTACCCGTGGATCGCGATGACGTTCGTTCCCGACGAGGTCACGGTCTCCTAACCGGCCTCGCCCGCGCAGTAGGTGAGCTCGACGGTCGAGCGCACCGGGACGTCGCCCGCGCTCGGCGTCTGCGACGTCACGATCTGATCGTCACCCGCGGGGCAGGATGGGTCCTCGGTCACCTGGACGGTGAGGCCGAGACCCTCGAGCGCGCCCTTGGCGAACTCGATCGTGCCGTTCTCGCGGTAGTCGACGATCGTGACGCGTCCGGACGCGACCGTGAGGTTGACGGTGGAGCCCTCCGGGATCTCGTCGCCCTCAGCCACCGCCTCGCCCGCCACATCCGCCGCCATGACCGTATCGGCTGCCAGCTCGGGGTCGTTCTGCGGCGTGATGGAACCCACCACGAGACCCGCGTTCTCGATCGCGCGCCGTGCGCTCTCCTCGGTCAGCCCCTCGAGGGACGGCACGGTCGAGACCTTCGGCCCCTCGGACACCACGACCGTGATGTCGGTCTCCGGTGACACGGACTCGCCCGCTTCGGGCTCGGTGCCGATCACGATGCCCTCGGCCACGGTGTCGCTCGGCTCGGCCTCGGAGACGACAGCCAGGTCGTCGCCCTCGAGCTCGGTCGTCGCACGCTCGAGTGTCATGCCTGTGACGTCGGGCACGATGCGCGTGTTCGCCGGGACCGGCTCGAAGGGGCGGGAGGTGACGACCCAGAACAGCACCGAGGCGACGAGCACCGCGAGCAGCGCGACACCGGCCCAGATCCAGGCGACGGGCGGGCCGGACTGCGTGCGCGTCATCGTGTTGTCGGTGGACAGCTGGCGCAGCGAACGGGCCGTCTCCGCCGCCTGGCGGGGGTTCGGTCCGTAGAGCTCGCTCGTGAGCGCGCCGAGCTCGCGCTTGGACGGCGCCTTGCCATCCGAGGCGGCGTCGAGCGCCTCGCGGAACGATGCGGCATCCGGGTATCGCTGATACGGGTCCTTCGCGAGCGCGCGCAGCACGACCGGATCGAACGCGCGGGGGGACGCCTCGTTGACCTGCGACGGGGCCGTGGGCGTCTCGCTCACGTGCTGGTACGCGACCGCGACGGGGGAGTCGCCGCGGAACGGCGGCCGGCCGGTCAGAAGCTCGTAGAGGACGATGCCGGTCGAGTAGACGTCGGCGCGCGCGTCCACCGGGTCGCCCTTCGCCTGCTCGGGAGAGAAGTACGCGGCGGTGCCCAGGATCGACGTGGTCTCCGCGACGGTCGACGAGCTGTCGGACACGGCGCGGGCGATGCCGAAGTCCATCACCTTCACCTGGCCGGCATCGGTGATCATGACGTTGCCTGGCTTGATGTCGCGGTGGACGACACCCGCGCGATGCGAGTACTCCAGGGCCTCCAGGATGCCGTCGACGTAGCGGACGGCATCCGCGGGAGCGACCGGCCCACGCGCGGCGATGTCCTTCAGCAGCGTGCCGTGCACGAGCTCCATCACGATGAACGGCACGGGCCGCTCGCCGTTCACGTCGGCCGCGACGTCCTCGCCCGCGTCGTAGACGCGCACGATCGCCTGGTTCGCCATGCGGGAGGCGGCCTGCGCCTCGAGCCGGAAGCGCGTGCGGAAGGCGCTGTCGCTCGCAAGATCCCGCTTCAGGATCTTGATCGCGACGTCGCGGCCGAGCGTCTGGTCGTAGCCGCGGTACACGCTCGCCATGCCGCCGCGGCCGATCAGCTCGCCGACGCGATACCGGCCGGCCAGCACGCGCCCGCCGTCCGCGCGCTCGTCGCCGAGACGACCTCGCGCCGAGCTCGTCTCGTCGGTCATGAATCTCCCCAGATCGGACATGAACTCGTCTCCCGGGAGCGCCCGGCCCCCGACGGCGTCAGCCGTTTCCTCCGGCGCCCGCCGTGCCGTCCGACCCGTCT
>NZ_JAPSJA010000009.1 GCF_031178525.1 Microbacterium sp. | reverse complement strand
GGGCCCGCATGTCCGGCTCTACGCTCGAAGGCGTGATCACGTTCCGCGCCGCCTCACCCGCCGACCCCGACGCCCACGAGCTGATCGTCGAGTACTTCGCCGAGCGCGCGTCCGGTTTCCCGGGCGAGTACCGTCCCGTGTTGCCCGGACCGGACGCGTTCCGCGCACCCGACGGCGTCCTGCTGCTCATCGAGCACACGGACGACGACGACGCGACCGCCGACCGCGGCCTGATCGGCTGCGGCGCGATCCGCCGGATCGCGGACGGCCCGATGGGCGCGCGCTTCGAGGTCAAGCACGTCTACACACGTCCTGCGGCCCGTGGCCTGGGCGCAGGCCGCCTGCTCATGGACGAGCTCGAGCGCCAGGCGCGCGCTTGGGGAGCCCGCGAACTCGTGCTCGACACGCACCACACGCTCGAGGCCGCCGCCGCGCTCTACGCCCGGACGGGCTTCGCCCCGATCGAGCCGTACAACGACAACCCGAACGCGACGCGCTGGTACGGCAAGACGCTGGACTGAGCATCTTCCGGGGCACCGGAGGTCACGTGCGCGGGAGGCCGCATCTCGAGCGGGGCGATGCGCCGACGCCACCTGCCCCGCCCTCGCCCACGCTGAAGGCGCTCTGCGGCTGACGCACTTCGGCCTTCACCGCCCGCTGCGCAGGCATCGTCTACTTCCCGTGAGGCATCCCCTCTTGGGGCGCGTCACGGTGCTCGTCGGTCCGGCGGGACCAGACATACTCCACGTCCTCGATCGAGTCCGTCTCATATACGTAGACGAACTCCAGCACCGTGGATCCGGTATTGCGGATGCCGTGCTCGTGATTCGACGGTATGTATACCGCGGACCCCGCCCGCACCGCGTGCTTTACCCCATCCAGGCTGACTTCGCCGACGCCGCTCAGGACCTGGTAGATCTCCGGCGCCTCATGCCGGTGCAGGCTGAGCCAGCCTCCGGGCTCGATCACGGCCACGCCGGAACACAGATCGGCGGTGTCCGTGGTGCCATCCCCGATAGCGGTGCGGAACGAGATATTCCCGCGGGCGTCTGTCCACACCTCTTCCTGCGCGTCATCCAGGTGGCGGGTCGTCGGTGTCACGGGCATGGTGCTCCCTCCTGAGGCCCCAGTCTCCCTCGGGCCGCCCGCGGGAGTGAGAGATCCCGACGGGAGAGCAGGCGCGCGCCCCTGGTGCCGAGCCGGCATCCCGCCCTCGAGCCGACACGTCCGAGGTACGGCCGGCACTCCATGTCGCTGGCAGCCGGGGTCAGAAGGCCAGTTGGTCGGGCAGGCCGGTGCGCAGCTCGACCGGAAGGTGAGCGAGGTCGTTGTGGGTCAGCAGCGTCCAGGGACGGCCCTGGCGCTGGCTCAGCACCGTGAGTCCGCAGTTCGCCTGGTTGAGCGTCATCCAGCGCCACTCCGGTGCGCCGAGGACCTCGCGCACGAACCACGAGATCACGAAGTTATGGGTGATGAGCAGCTCGTGCACATCATCCGCCTTGCGCACCAGGAACTCACCCACGGCGTCGGCCATCTGCGCCTTGCCGGCCTCGATCTGCGCTTCCGTGACGCCACCGAAGAACGGCTCGAACGCCGCGGGCGTCTCGTCGGTCATGCCGGTGGGCACGCAGTCGAACAGGAGCGCGTGAGGCTCAGGCGTGACGGCCGGGAGGCGCTCGGCGATGATCCGCGCGGTGTCGGTCGCCCGCACGAGCGGCGAGTGGCACACCCTCTGGAGCGGGATGCCCGAGAGCCGGTCGGCGATCAGCTCGGCCTGGCGTCGGCCGCGCGGGGACAGCGGGCCGTCCTCCATGCCGTGCTCTGCGTCCAGCTGCTCGCCGTGCCGGACGAGATAGATGTAGTGCGCCACTGCCTCACCCCGTCCTTCACCGCGTCACGTTCGGATCGTTCCCGGACCGTGCGGCGGCGCCGGAGCGCCCGCGGTCCTCCCCCACACTACGTGACCGGGACGAGACCGTCCGGAGGTGTGTGGCGAGCCGTCACAGCCGGCGGCTATTCCGTCGCCCTGGTGAGGTCGGACAGGTGCGCGCGCGTGAGGCGCACTCCCACACCCTGTACGAGCTCGTCGAGCTGGGACGGCGAATAGATGTTGACGATCGGCGCGGACACCGACCGCTGCGCGAGCAGCCATGCGATCGCGACCGCGGCATGCGGCACGGCGAGTTCCGCCGCGATGACGTCGAGCGCCTTCAGCACGCGCACGCCGCGGCGGTTCAGGCTGCCCGCGAGCTGCCGTCCGCGTGCCGAGGCGGCCACGCCCTGACGCGAGCGGTGGCGCCCCGACAGGAAGCCGTGCTCGAGCGCCTGCGAGGGCGTCACCGCAAGGGCCTGCGCGCCTGCCACGAGCCGCAGGTCGCCCTCGAACTCCTTGCGGCGCATCAGGTTGTACGGCACGTCGAGCGCCTCGATGCGCGGGTAGCCCGCGGAGGCGAGGATGCGCGCCTCGACAAGCTGCTCGGCCGTGAAGCCGTAGGCGCCGATGTGGCGCACCTTGCCCGTCTCGATGAGCCACTCCGCCGTCGCGAGGGCGTCCTCGACGGATCCGACGCGCTCGGCGGTCGCATCCAGGTACAGCACGTCGATGCGGTCGGTGCCGAGCCGCAGGAGCGAGGCCTCGACCGCGCGGACGAGGTTCACCGAGCCCAGACCGGGGTTGTCGGGGTGGCCGCCCACCCGCACCGCGAGCACCACGTCGTCGCGCACGCGTCGCCGGCTGATCCAGCGGCCGATGATGTGCTCGCTGCGGCCGGCGGCGAAGCTGTCGGCCGTGTGCACGGCGTTGCCGCCGAGCGCGACGAAGTGGTCGAGAAGCGCATCGGCGCGGTCCTGATCGACCGTCCAGCCGAACTCCGCGCCGCCCAGGATCACGGGGAAGAGGTCGATGCCCGTGTCGCCCAGCCGCTCGCGCACGAACGTGCCGACGCCGGGGCCCTGCACCGGGATCGGGGCGGACGGATGCTCGCGCGGCGTGGCGGCGGCTTGCGTCAGCCCGCCTGCCTGCGCTTCATCCATGTTCCCCGCCCCTTCACGCGGCCGTCCCGGGGATGGGGACTCGCGTCACGCCCGCTGCCGACGTGTGCTTCGAGCGTATTGCAGGCCGCGGACACCGACGTGCACCGCGCCGTAACGTTCTCGTCACGCGCGGTGACGGGAAGCGGAACGGCCCGCCCACCCCGAAGGGTGAACGGGCCGTTCGGCTTGCAAGAATCAGGCCTCGACGGTCTCCTCGGCGGGAGCGTCGCCCGCCGGGGCCTCGTCGATGACCGGCTCGAGCGCCATCTTGCCGCGGTCGTCGATCTCGGCGATGCGGACCAGGATCTTCTGGCCGACCGAGACGACGTCCTCGATGCTCTCGACGCGCTTGCCGCCGTTGAGCTTGCGGATCTGCGTCACGTGCATGCGACCGTCCTTGCCCGGCAGCAGCGAGATGAACGCGCCCGAGGGGATGATCTTCACGACGGTGCCGAGGAACTGCTCGCCGACCTCCGGGTTGGTGGGGTTGGCGATCGCGTTCACCTGCGCGCGGGCCGCCTCGGCCGAGGGGCCGTCGGTCGCGCCGATGTAGACGGTGCCGTCCTCCTCGATCGAGATCTGCGCGCCGGTCTCGTCCTGGATGGCGTTGATCGTCTTGCCCTTGGGGCCGATCAGCTCGCCGATCTTGTCGACGGGGATCTGCACGCTGATGACGCGCGGCGCGGTGGGCGCCATCTCGTCGGGAGCGTCGATCGCGGCGTTCAGGACCTCCAGGATGCGCGTGCGCGCGTCCTTTGCCTGCGTCAGCGCGCCGGCGAGCACCTCGGAGGGGATGCCGTCGAGCTTCGTGTCGAGCTGGATCGCCGTGATGAACTCGCTCGTGCCCGCGACCTTGAAGTCCATGTCGCCGAGGGCGTCCTCGGCGCCGAGGATGTCGGTCAGCGCGGCGTAGCGCGTCTGGCCGTCGACCTCGTCGGTGACGAGACCCATCGCGATGCCCGCGACGGGAGCGCGCAGCGGCACACCCGCGTTCAGCAGCGACAGGGTCGAGGCACACACGGAGCCCATCGACGTCGAGCCGTTCGATCCGAGAGCCTCGGAGACCTGACGGATCGCGTAGGGGAACTCCTCGCGCGACGGCAGCACCGGGACGAGCGCGCGCTCGGCCAGGAAGCCGTGGCCGATCTCGCGACGCTTCGGGCTGCCCACGCGGCCGGTCTCACCGGTCGAGTAGGGCGGGAAGTTGTAGTGGTGCATGTAGCGCTTGCTCGTCGTGGGCGACAGCGAGTCGATCTGCTGCTCCATCTTGAGCATGTTCAGCGTGGTGACGCCCATGATCTGCGTCTCGCCGCGCTGGAAGATCGCCGAGCCGTGGACGCGCGGGATGACCTGCACCTCGGCGTCGAGCGGCCGGATGTCGGCGAGACCGCGGCCATCCATGCGCACACCCTCGCTGAGGATGCGACCGCGCACGATCTTCTTCGTGACCGACTTGTACGCGGCGGCGAACTCGAGCGGCGCGGCGGCCGGCAGCTCGCCCGCCTCGACCTTCTCGACCAGCTCGGCCTTGACGCGGGCCTTGACCTCGTCGTCGGCGCTCTGGCGCTCCTGCTTGTCGGCGATCTGGTACACCTTCGCCAGGTCGTCGGAGGCCTTCTCGCTCACGAACGCGAAGGTCTCGTCGCTGTAGGCCGGGAAGACCGGGAACTCCAGCGGCGCCTTCGTCGAGGCGGCGGCCATCTCGGCCTGCGCCGCGACGAGCTGCTTGATGAACGGCTTGGCGGCCTCGAGACCGCCAGCGACGACCTCCTCGTTGGGCTTGGTGGCGCCCGCCTTGATGAGGTTCCAGCTGTTCTCGGTGGCCTCGGCCTCGACCATCATGATCGCGACGTCGCCGTTGTCGAGCACGCGACCGGCGACCATCAGGTCGAACACGGCCGACTCGACCTGCTCGGCGTTCGGGAACGCGACCCACTGGTCGGCGTGCTCGCCCTGGCCCGGGATGAGCGCGAGGCGCACACCCGCGATCGGGCCGGAGAACGGCAGACCCGAGATCTGAGTCGACGCCGACGCGGCGTTGATCGCGAGCGCGTCGTAGAACTCGCCGGGAGCGATCGACAGCACGGTCACGACGATCTGGATCTCGTTGCGGAGGCCGTCGACGAACGACGGGCGCAGCGGACGGTCGATCAGGCGGCAGACGAGGATCGCCTCCGTCGACGGACGCCCCTCACGGCGGAAGAACGAGCCGGGGATCTTGCCGGCGGCGTACGAGCGCTCCTCGACGTCCACCGTCAGGGGGAAGAAGTCGAAGCCCTCGCGGGGGTGCTTGCTGGCGCTGGTGGCCGAGAGGAGCATCGTCTCCTCGTCGAGGTACGCGGCGACGGCGCCCTGCGCCTGCTGCGCGAGACGGCCGGTCTCGAAGCGGACCGTGCGGGTGCCGAAGCGGCCGTTGTCGAGAACGGCCTCGGCGGCGGTGATTTCAGGACCTTCCAAGAGGTCTCTCTCCTTCTGTTGGCCACGCAGGCACGCGATGTTCCTTTTCGGCACGCGTCTGCGCGGGTGGGCTCTGTTCGCCCGCGATGCGGGACTTACGTCAGGAGCAGGGAACAGGCAGATATGGGCGCGCACACGCTGATCGTGCGGGGCATCGATCACGCTCGCCTGCGCTGGCCACCAGGAGAAATCCACCAGACCGGATCCATCGGATCGTGCGCCTGGGAGACCACTTCAGGGGACCAGCTTCCTGCCAGCCTGCTCCTCTTGCGTATTCAGTTCGTGACATCCGCGGACGGACATCCCCGCCAGCCTATCAGCGCGAAGCGGATCTGGTCAGGGCCTGTCGGCGGTGCGGCGCGCCTGCCTACCCTGGCGTCATGTCGGATTTCCCTGAGCAGAGCACCCCGGACGAGGAGCGCGAGGTCGATCTCGACGACGCGGCCGAGCTCGAGCTGCCGCCGCCCACGCTCGACCCGGACGAGCGTATTCAGGACGACCCGGACCCCCTCGTCGATCAGGAGCGCGACGAGGCGCGTGGGCTGGGCGGGCTGGACGAGTAGCGGGCCTCAGCTCAGCTTGCTGCGCTTCGGCGCGTTGCGCCCGGGGATCACGACGTAGTCGGCGTGCTTGGGGAGCAGGCCGTCCCCCGCCGTGCGGCCCCGCATCCGTCGCCAGACCCATGGCAGTGCGTGCGTGCGGAGCCAGTCGCCCTGCGGCGCAGGGTCGTCGACCGGATCGAAACCGTGCAGGGCGTCGTCGAGGCGCCCGAGCGCCTCGGCGTCGGGGATGCCCAGCGCCTCAGCCGCGCGGTACGCGAGGTACCGGTGGCCGCGTGAGCTGAGGTGCACCATGTCGTCGGCGTACATCGTGCCGTCGCGCAGCGCGGGAAGCGCGGCCGCGTCCAGCAGGTAGGAGCCGGTGGCAGCGGCGATCCGGCGCAGCTCGGTCGCGTACAGGGTGAAGCGGCGCGTGAAGATCCGCGCCGCGGGCCGGTCGGGCAGGAACGGCGTCACGAGCAGCACGTCGGCGCCGGAGTCGCGCACGTCGCGCACCACCTTCTCGACGTGCGCCGCCAGCCGCAGGGGGTCGGCGCTGTGCCCCACGAGATCGTTGGCGCCCATGAAGATCGACACGAGATCGGGCTTCATGGCGAGCGCCTGCGGCGCCTGCTCGCTCACGAGGTCGCGGACGCGCCGGCTGCGCACCGCGAGGTTGGCGTACTCGAACCGGCCGAGGCCCTGCGCCAGCATGGTCGAGAGCCGGTCCGCCCAGCCGCGATACTGCCCATCCGCCATGCGCGAGGTGTCGCACAAGCCCTCGGTGAGCGAATCACCGAGCGCGATGTACCGCTTCCACGGCCTGCGCTCGGGGGGCGCGACCCCCTCTCGGCGCGTCAGCTCGCGGCCTCGGGATGCGTCGTCCAGCGGCCGCAGGCGCTGCGCCTCACGGTAGTAGTCGATCAGCTGGTCGCCGAGCGACTCCCACGTGCGCGCGACCACGCTCTCACGCGCCGCGGACGCGAACGAGCGGCGCTTGGCGTCGTCGCCCGTCAGGTCCAGCACGCGATCGCGCAGGTCGTCCAGGTCGCCGGGCGCGTACAGCCAGCCGTCGACGCTGGAGCGGACGAGATCGACCGGCCCGCCGCGGCCCGTCGCGACGACCGGCACGCCGCTTGCGAGCGCCTCCTGCACGGTCTGGCAGAACGTCTCGCTCTCCCCCGGGTGCACGAACACGTCGAGGCTCGCGAGCGCCTTGGCCAGCTGGTCTCCGCCGAGGAAGCCGGTGAACACGGCACCCGGCAGCAGCTTCCCGAGCCGCTCACGCTCTGGTCCGTCCCCGATGATCACGAGGCGCACGCCCGGGATGCCGCACAGCACGCGCAGATCCTCGACCTGCTTCTCTGCGGCCAGGCGGCCGACGTAGCCGACGAGCAGCTCGCCACGCCCGATCCTCGCGCGCCACCCCTCGCTGCGGCGGTCGGGTCGGAAGCGCTCGGCGTCGACGCCACGCCCCCACCGGCGCAGGCGGTCGACGCCGAGAGCGGCGAGCTGCGCCTCCGACGCCGACGACGGCGCGAGCGTGAGCGTCGCGCGCTTGTGCAGACGCGCGACGTGCGCCGACGCGAGGGGCACGGCTCCCGGGACGCCGTAGCGCTCGGTGTAGGCGATCACGTCCGTCTGGTAGACCGCGACGCTCGGCAGGCGCAGCGCGTCGGCCGCCGCCTGTCCCTTCCACCCCAGCGCGAACGGCGAGGCGAGGTGCACGACGTCGGGATGGAAGTCCCGCAGCACGCGTGCGAGGCGCGCGGTCGTCGGATACGCCACGCGGACATCCGGATACGAGGGCATGGGCATCGACGGCAACAGTTCGGTCCTGCCGTACGGCGCGCTCTCGCGCTTGCCCCCGCCGTCCGGAGCGACGACGAGTGTCTCGTGACCGCGACGCTCGAGGTGACGAACCATCTGCAGGACGGAGTGGGTGACTCCGTTCATGTGCGGCAGGAAGGACTCTGCGACCAGGGCGACCCTCATGACTCCAGCGTGGCGGCCTGGACGGCCGTGAAGCGGACAGGGGCACGGCGCTTCGCCGAGCGTTCATCCGGCCTGCCCCGAACCTTCACCACCGCTCCCCCGGAGCGTCACGATCCGCGGTCGCCCCTCGGCGCCGGGAGCCGTGGAGGATGGAGGAACCACCCGCCGACGAAAGCGAGCCACGCGTGTTCCAGAGCCGCCATCCCTTCGACGACATCACGGTCGAATCGCTGCGCGAAGTGGGGAGCCTGAAGTGGACGGCGTTCCCGGACCGGCTGGCCGCATGGGTCGCGGAGATGGACTTCGGGGTCGCACCGTCGATCACCGACGCCCTGCATGCGGCCGTGGACCGCGGCGCATTCGGCTATCTGCCGTCCGCCGACGCCACCGCGATGGCGCAGGCCTTCGCCGGCTGGTCCGCCGAGCGGTACGCCTGGAGCGTGGACCCGGCCGACGTTCACGCGTTCCCGGACGTGATCAGCGCGCTGGAGGTGGCGATCGAGCACTTCAGCGCTCCAGGCTCGGCGGTCGTGGTGCCGACGCCGGCGTACATGCCGTTCCTGACCGTGCCGCTGCTGCATGACCGCCGCATCATCCAGCTGCCGCTCGCGCGCGACGGCGAGCGCTGGATCTACGACCTGGAGGCGCTGGATCGCGCGCTCGCGGAGGGCGGCGGCCTGCTCGTCCTCTGCAATCCCCACAACCCGATCGGCAAGGTCCTCGACGCCGCCGAGATGGCGGCCATCGGCGAGGTCGTGGACCGGCACGGCGCCCGGGTGTTCTCCGACGAGATCCACGCGCCGCTGGTGTATCCCGGCCGCCGGCACGTGCCGTACGCGTCGGTGAACGAGATCACGGCCGGGCACTCGCTGACCGCGACGTCGGCGTCGAAGGCGTGGAACCTGCCGGGCCTGAAGGCCGCGCAGGTCGTCGTGTCCAACGACGCGGATCGCGGGCGCTGGCAGACGGACGGCGCGATGTGGGGCCACGGCGCCGCCAATCTCGGCGTGATCGCGAACACCGCCGCATACTCCGCCGGCGGCGCGTGGCTCGACGATGTCGTCGGCTATCTCGACGACAGCCGCCGCCGACTGGCGGATCTTGTCGACGAGCACCTCCCGGGCGTGCGGTACACGGCCCCGGAGGGCACCTACCTCGCGTGGTTCGAATGTGCGGCACTCGAGCTGCCGCAGGCACCCGCGGCGTTCTTCGGCGAGCGCGCCGGCGTCGCACTCACGGACGGCGGGATGTGCGGCGCGGTCGGCGCGAGCGCCGTGCGGTTCAACTTCGCGACGCCGCGACCCCTCATGCAGCGCGCCGTCGAGGCGATGGGCGAGGCGCTGCGCACCCGCTGAGGCGCGCGTTCCCCGGCCGTTCACCGGGGACGGGTACACACGTGTCGTGGATGAGCTGATCGCCGACCTCGCGGCGAACCCGTGGGCGCTCGTCGTGCTCGCCGGAGTCGTGTTCGCCGACGCGTTCCTGGTCGTCGTGCCCGGCGAGGTCGCGGTCACGGCTCTCGGCACCGTCGCGGTCGCGCAGGGCCTGCCGCCGCTGTGGGCGGTCATCCTGATCGGCGGGCTCGCGGCGTTCGCGGGGGACGTGTCGTGCTACCTGATCGGGCGGCTGCTGCATCCGCGCTCATGGCGCCCGCTCCAACGTCCGAGCATGCAGCGCGCGCTCGACTGGGCATCGCACCGGCTGCGCACGCACGCGGCCACGGCGGTGTTCACGGCGCGCTTCATCCCGTTCGGCCGCCTCGCCGTGAACCTGTCCGCGGGTGCGGCGAGCGTGCCCGCGCTGCGCTACCTGCCGATCGCCGGCGTCGCGGCGCTCGCATGGGCGGCGTTCCAGGCGCTCGTCGGCGCGGCGATCGCGTCCATCCTTCCCGGCGGCACGGTGGTCGCCGTGATCGTGTCGATCGTGATCGCGCTGGCGGTCGGCTGGACCGTCGACTTCGTGCTGGCCCGCGTGCGCCCCATCGACTGACCGTCTGCTGACCTAGGGTCGGCGTGTGAGACCGAAGGACCTGGGGCGCGGCGCGCTGCCCGTGCGACGCATCGACGAGCACCCCCTGGCGCCCGCCGACCGCAGCCGCTGGCCGGCGACGCTGGCCCCTGTGCGCCAGGTGCTCGACGACGGGCTCGAACTCCGCCCGGTGACGGTGCTGACGGGCGAGAACGGCGTCGGCAAGTCGACACTCGTCGAGGCGGTCGCCGCTGCCTACGGCATGAACCCCGAGGGCGGATCGACCGGCGCGATGCACGCGACCCGTGCGTCGGAGTCCCCGCTGAACGGGCACCTTCGACTCGTGCGCGGAGCCGGCGCCTCCCGGCGCGGGTTCTTCCTGCGGGCCGAGACGATGCACGGCTTCTACACGTACCTCGAAGACGTCGGCATCGGCGCCCCGCTGCACGAGCGCAGCCATGGGGAGTCGTTCCTCGAGCTGGTCGGCGAGCGCACGAGGATCCGCGGCCTGTGGATTCTCGACGAGCCCGAGTCGGCGCTGTCCGTGTCGGGCTGCCTGGCGCTGATCGGCCTCCTGCGGGAGCTCGTTGCGAACGGGTCGCAGGTGATCCTCTCGACGCATTCGCCGATCCTCGCCGCGTTCCCGGATACGGAGCTGCTCGAGCTGGGAACGTGGGGCATCCGGCGGTCCACCTATGACGACCTCGATCTGGTGCGCACCTGGCGGCTGTTCCTCGACGCGCCGGAGCGCTTCCTCCGGCACCTGGACTGAGCCGCGGCAGGCGTCGGGACCTGATTGACTTCTGCGGTGACCCGCACGCGCAACCCGCTCTGGCAGACCCTCGTGACGCTGCGCGGGAATCCCCGTGCCTGCGTGTGGACCGAGCCGCTGTGGGGCCTGTCGATGGCCCTCGTGCTGCCCTACCTGTCGGTGTTCATGCTCGCGCTCGGCGTGCACGACGCGCAGATCGGGCTGATCGCCTCGGTGGGCATGGTGTCCCAGGTCGTGTTCGGCTTCGCGGGCGGCATCATCACGGATCGCCTCGGACGCCGCTGGACGACCGCCGTGTTCGACGTGATCGCCTGGGTGATCCCCTGCGTGATCTGGGCTTTCGCGCAGAACTTCTGGTTCTTCCTCGCGGCCGCGCTCGTGAACGGTGCGACGCAGGTGACGTCGAACTCGTGGGACTGCCTCATGGTCGAGGACGCGGAGCGCAGCCAGCTCACGCGGATCTACTCGCTGGTGCGGGTGGCTGCGGACTGCTCGGCGCTGTTCGCGCCGATCGCGGCGATCCTCGTCGCTCAGCTCGGGCTGGAGCCGGCCGTGCGCCTGCTGTTCGTCAACGCGGCGATCGTGATGCTCGCCAAGGTCATCTGGCTGTATCGCTGGTCGCGTGAGACGCGGCGCGGCGAGATCCGGATGGCGCAGACGCGCGGCGAGAGCATCTGGCGACTGCTCGGCGGCTATCGCGCCGCCCTGGGTCTGCTGCTGCGCTCGCGCGGAGCCCTGCTGGCGCTCGCGATCGCCGCGCTGGTCGCGGCGGTCACCCTCGTGAACGGCACGTTCTGGCAGGTCGTGGTGAGTGCGCACCTGCACGTGCCCGACGCGCTCCTGCCGTTCTTCCCGATGGTGCGCTCGCTGCTGTCGATGCTGTTCCTGTTCACCCTGATCCCGCGCCTCAGCACCGGCGTCGACCTCAAGGCCGCCACGCTCTGGGGCTTCGGTGTCTACCTCGCGGGCCAGGTCGTGCTCGTCTTCATCCCCGCCGCCTCCGGAGCCGCCGATGCGCGCACCTACGCGCTGCTCGGGGTGTGCCTGCTGCTGGACAGCTTCGGGGCGGGGATGGTGTTCATGCTGTCGGAGTCGCTCGTCGCGCTGCACGTGGACGAGGCCGAGCGCTCGCGAGTGATGGCGCTCCAGCGCACGGTCATCATGCTCGCCGCTGCCCCGTTCGGCTGGATCTCCGGCTGGCTCTCGGGGATGGACCGCACGTGGCCGTTCCTGCTGACGTCGGGGCTGCTCGTGCTCGGTCTCGTCCTCACGGCAGCGCGGTGGGTGCCGCACCACGATGTGGAGGCGAAACCCACCGCGCGGGCGTCCGAGAGCGCCTGATCACTCTCCCGCGAGACCGCCCAGCAGGTGACCGAAGCCGCGTCCCTGGCCCAGGTACGTGTCGGGGTCGAACGGGTCGGTCTCCGTCAGCGACGGCTTGGCCGCGATCGCCTCGGACAGCTCGCGCGCGCCTCGTTCGATGCGGGCGCTGAGCGGCGCGACGTCGTCCTCCTTGCCGCCCCAGTCGCTCGACGCGGCGAACACGCCGGTCGAGACGGGCTCCGCGTGCAGGTAGGCGAACAGCGGGCGGATGGCGTAGTCGATCGCGAGCGAGTGGCGCGCGGTGCCCGCGTTCGCGCCGATCAGCACGGGCTTCCCGCTCAGAGCCTCGCGGTCGAGGATGTCGATGAACGACTTGAAGATTCCGGAGTAGCTCGTCGAGAAGATCGGCGTGACGACGATCAGCGCGTCCGCGGCCTGCACCTTTCCGAGCATCCCCTCGAGCGCGGGCGGTGCGAAGCCTGCCAGCAGGTTGTTCGTGATGTCGTGCGCGTAGTCGCGCAGCTCGAACGCCTCCGCGGTCGCCTCGATACCGCGCTCGGCGAGCTCGGCGACGGCCGCGGCCGCGAGGCGGTCGGCGAGCATCCGGGTGGACGACGGGGTCGAGAGCCCCGCGGAGATCACCGCGATGCGACGGGTGTCGGTCATGATCGTGATCCTTCCTTGCTCAGCGGGTCGCTGCCGCGCCGAACGCGGAACCGGCCTTGGGGGCGGCGGCGGGCGTGTCCTGGTACGGGCCGCCCACGGTGAGGTTGTTTCCGCCGGCGGCGTTCGGGCGCGCCTGACGGGGCTCGGCGTCGCCGTACACCGCGCTGACGCGGGCGGCGTGGGTGGGAGCGTCCGGCACGTCCGAGGGACGGTTCTGCGCCAGTTCGCGGCGCAGCACCGGCACGACCTCGCCGCCGAGCAGGTCGAGCTGCTCGAGCACCGTCTTCAGCGGCAGGCCGGCGTGGTCCATCAGGAACAGCTGGCGCTGGTAGTCGCCGTAGTGGTCGCGCATCGCGGCGTAGCGGTCGATGACCTGCTGCGGCGAGCCGACGGTCAGCGGCGTCATCTCGGTGAAGTCCTCCATCGAGGGGCCGTGACCGTACACGGGAGCGTTGTCGAAGTACGGCCGGAAGGCCGTGACGGCATCCTGCGAGTTCTTCGCCATGAACGCCTGGCCGCCGAGGCCGACGACCGCCTGCTCGGGGGTGCCGTGGCCGTAGTGGGCGTAGCGCTGCCGGTACAGGCGGATGAGGCGCTGGTAGTGCTCCTTGGGCCAGAAGATGTTGTTCGCGAAGAAGCCGTCGCCGTAGTAGGCGGCCTGCTCGGCGATCTCGGGCGTGCGGATCGAGCCGTGCCAGACGAACGGCGCGACGCCGTCGAGCGGGCGCGGCGTTGCCGTGAAGCCCTGCAGCGGCGAGCGGAACTTGCCCTCCCAGTCCACGACGTCCTGATCCCACAGCTGGCGCAGCAGCGCGTAGTTCTCGATGGCGAGCGGCAGTCCCTGGCGGATGTCCTGGCCGAACCACGGGTAGACCGGGCCCGTGTTGCCACGACCCATGACGAGGTCGACGCGGCCTCCCGTGAGGTGCTGCAGCATCGCGTAGTCCTCGGCGATCTTCACCGGGTCGTTCGTCGTGATCAGCGTGGTCGCGGTCGACAGGATGAGCCGCTCGGTCTGCGCGCCGATGTACGCGAGCGTGGTGGTGGGCGAGGACGAGAAGAACGGAGGGTTGTGGTGCTCGCCGAGGGCGAAGACGTCGAGCCCGACCTCCTCAGCGTGCGTGGCGATGGTGACGATGTCGCGGATGCGCTCGGCTTCGCTGGGCGTCCGGCCGGTCGTGGGGTCGGTGGTGATGTCGCTCACCGAGAAGATGCCGAACTGCATCCCCGAGGTCCTCGGCTGCGACGTGGTGGTCTCGCTCATGGCTGCTTCTCCGATCCGTCCCGTCGTCCGGCGGGGTTCGTGGTCATCCGTCATTTGTATGCGGCTGAATATACCTCGTGCAACGCGCCGGGACGAGATCTATTCCCATGGTCCTCCTCCCGGCGACGCGCGTTCCTCGGACATAGTGTGGACGGGATGAGCACAGCACCTGCGACCGGTTCGGTTCCCCGTCCGCGTCGGCGCGTCCCGTACTGGGACAACGCCCGTTTCGCGTGCATCGTGCTGGTGGTGCTCGGCCACGCGATCCAGCGGCTCACGTACGACTCCGACATCGCCTATGCGATGTACCTGCTGATCTACGCGTTCCACATGCCGGCGTTCGCGATCATCTCCGGCTACTTCTCCAAGTCCGATCCGCCCTCGCGGCGCCAGATGGCGCGCGTGATCACCGACATCCTCGTGCCCTACGTCATCTTCGAGGCGCTGTGGTGGCTGGCGAAGGGGCTGGTGGAAGGCGATCCGGACCCGAACCTGACCCAGCCGTCCTGGACGCTGTGGTTCCTGCTCGCGCTCGGCATCTTCCGGCTGATCCTGCCCTACCTGGCGCTGCTGCGCTGGCCGCTGCTGTGGACCGTGGTGATCTCGATCGGGGTGGGCTACCTGCCGAACGTGGACAGCACGTTCTCGCTGTCGCGCACGCTCGGCTTCCTTCCCTTCTTCGCCCTCGGCTGGTGGCTGCGCGAGCACGAGGTGGTCGACAGGCTGCGGCTGCTGGAGCGCAAGGCCTGGTGGGCGCGGATCAGCGCCGTGGCCGTGTTCGCGCTCGCCGGATGGACCGCGTGGGCGGGCCTCGACGGCTGGCACGAGATGGACATGCGCAACTGGCTGTTCTACGACCAGGACTACGCGCACTTCCTCGGCACGGACCCGGTCACGGGCGTGCCCTGGTGGGCGGGCGGCGTGCGCCTCGTGCTCATGGGCGTGGCGCTCGTGCTGTGCGCGGCGTTCTTCGTGATCGTGCCGCGCGGCCAGTTCGCCTTCACGCCGTTCGGCACGTACACGATGTACATCTACCTGCTGCACTCGTTCGTGCTGTACCCGTTCCGCGAATCGGGTGCGCTGCGGGATCTGGAGCCGACGTGGCTGTGGCTGCCGCTGGTGATCGTGATGTCGGTCGCGATCACCGTGCTGCTCGGGTCGAAGCCCGTGCGGTGGGTGTTCCGTCCGCTCGTCGAGCCGCGGTCGCGCTGGCTCTTCCGCGATCCCGCCGTGACGCCGCAGTCGGGTCGCGCGATCGACCCGACGGGTGCGCGGCGGCGCCCCGCGAAGGCGGCGGAACGGCCCGGCTCGGACGCCTGAGCGGGGCCCCGGTCACCCGGAGCCCCGCCCTGACGCAGCCGGCCTCAGCCGAGCGCGACCGCGATCTCGTTGGGCGCGGCGCTCAGCTCCGCGGTCGCCACGGTCTCGCCCGTCGTGAGGTCGACCGCGTGCACGGCGTTCGACGCGGGCTCGGTGACGTAGGCGATGTCGCCGTCCACCTTGATCGCGGGATGCGCGTCCTGCCACTCGGCCGGCCCCTCCCACGGCTCGATCACCGGGTAGGCGTCCGTGATGTCACCGGTCTGCGGGTCCAGCACGTGGATGGACCCGTCGGTCGCCAGGATGTACGCGAGGTCGCCGGGGCCGCGCGCCACGTCGCGGAAGGTGTACTTCACGTCGTCAGGCAGCTCCACGACCTCGTAGGTCTCGGCCGCGGTGTCGATCAGCGTCACGGCGCTCAGCAGGTAGCCCTCGGCGTCCGGGTCGTTCTTGTAGTCGCCCACCACGATCGGGCTCGTCTCCGAGACGTACGCGTTGCCCATCCGGCCGTACTCGTCGGGGGCGTCGAGCTTGACGAACGCGCCGTCCTTGAACAGCAGCGCGCCGTCCTCGCACCCGAAGATCACCGCCTCATCCGCCGCGGTGCCCTCGCCGTGGATGCCCGGGCACTCGTCGCTCGATGCGGCCTCGTCCCAGTGCCCGTCGTGCGGGTGGAGCGCGACGGCTCCCGTGCGCGCGGTCTCGTCGCCCACCGTGGTGAGCAGCGTGCCGTCCTCCAGCACGATCGAGACGCCGTGGTGTGCGGCATCCGCCGTGTAGGTCTCGGTCTCCGGCAGCTCCTGCGCCCCCGGCTCCACGGCGTCGGTGTCGACGATCGTGGTGACGCCGGTGCCATCGTCGAACAGCACGGTGCGTCCGTGGTGCACGACCACGTGGCCCGGCGTGGTGGCGTCGAAGATCAGGTCCGTGAGCTCGGGCGCCGCGGTGTCGAGCAGCTGGAAGCCCTGGGACGTGGTGACGGCGACGTGGCGCCCGTCACCGAACGGGTTGAGCCGCGTGAACGCCTCGGTGGTGACCTCGCCGACGACCTCGAGGGTCTCGGGATCGAGCACGGCGATCCCGTTCTCGTAGGCCACAGCGACACGTCCCACCGCGGGCGCCTCCTCCCGCGGTGCACTCGTCTCCGTCGAGCCGGGCGCTGTCGACGGGCTCGCGCACGCCGTCGAGACGAGCGCGGCTCCCGCGAGCGCGGCCGCCGCGGCGATCAGTCGCGTCTGTCGTTTCATCGTTTCCCTTTCCATGGATGACCTCAATCGGTGAGGCCCTGTGCGATGCGCTCCGTGTTGGCGCGCATCATCGTCAAGTAGGTGTCGGCGCCCTCGCCCGCCTCGGTGAGGGATTCCGTGTAGAGCTCGATCACCTCGACGTGCAGTCCCACCTCGCTCGCGAGCGCCTGGACCAGGCGGTCGGGCTGCGACGACTCGGCGAAGATCGCGGGCACGCCGGCGTCCTCGATCGCGGTCGCGAGGTCGCGCAGGTCGGCGGCGCTCGGAGCCGCAAGGGTGGTGCCCCCGGGGATCACCGCACCGATGACCCGGAAGCCGAAGCGGTCGGCGAGATAGCCGAACACGTGGTGGTTCGTCACGAGCGCGCGCCGGCCGTCGTCGATGGCGGCGAACCTCTCGCTCATCTCGGCGTCGAGCCGGCTCAGCTCGGTGCGGTAGCCCTCGGCGTTCTCGCGTATGGCCGACGTATCGATCCCGTCGACCTGCATCAGGGCGTCCTCGAGCCCGTCCAGGACGTCGTGCATCCGCTCCGGGTCCGTCCAGAAGTGCGGGTCCGGTGCACCGCCGGCCTGCTCCTCGCTGTAGGCGAGCACCTCGATCGCATCGCCCGCCACGAACTCGGGCACACCCGCGGCGGTGGCGCGCTCCAGGTGCTGCGCGAGCCCCTCCTCGAGGCCCAGACCGTTGGAGACGATGAGGTCCGCGGCTCCCAGCTGCGCCGCCTCCTGTGCCGAGATCTCGAAGGAGTGCGGATCCGCGTTGGGCCTCATGAGGACGCGCACGTCGGCCTCGGTGCCGACGACGTTGCGCACGACGTCGCCGAGGATGTTCGTCGTCACGACGATGTCGACGCCGGCGTCGCCCTCACCGTCCGCGGCGGCGCAGCCCGCGAGCCCCAGCGCGAGGGCGACGGCTGCGGCGGCGCCCGCCAGGCGGCGGAAACCGGTGGCGTTCATCGCCCCACCTCCGCGAAGAAGTCGGGCTGCGTCGGCGTCTCGAGCGTGCGCGCGATGCGCGCCTCGTCCGCGTAGGCGATCTCGTGCACGACGCCGGTCGCGGGATCGTTGACGTACGCCCGCTGTGCGTCGACCGACAGCGCGACTCCTCGGCCGTCAGCATCGACGAGGGGCTCCGTCGCCGCACGCTCCTGGCCGGTCGCGGCCGCGTACACGCGCACCCGGCCGCTCTCGTCCAGGGCGACGACGTTCCCGTCCGCGTCGTCCGCCGCCACGACGCGCACGAGCGGCGACGATGTGGGGATCAGCCGCCACGCGCCTTCCCGCGCGTCCAGCAGCCAGAAGCCCTCGTCGTCGGCGATCGCCGCGACCGTGGGGCGGCTCTTGCGCGCGTCGAAGGCCGACGCGCGCTCTCCGTCGACGTCCGGCGGGTAGGGGATCCGCTCGAAGACCGGATCGCCGTCCTCCAGAGTCGCGAGCACCGCGCCGTCCTCGCAGCCCACGACGACTCCCGCGCGCGTGGCGATCGATCCGGACGGAGACGTGCACGCGGCGCCACGCTCGAGCGCGGCGTCGGCGGCGCCGCGGAAGGACAGGGTCCCATCGGCGCCGCTCACGAGCGCCCCGTCGCCGAGCGGCGCGATGACGCCGTTCGATGTGCCCGTGTCGAGGCGCAGCGTCTCGACGATGCGTCCGCGGGAGAGCTCCGCGTTGTCGAGCAGCACGGCTTCGCCCGACCCGGCGAAGTACAGCCCCGTGCCGCCGGCGGTTGCCAGCGGACCGGTCGCGACGCTCACCGGCCCCTCCCCTCGCACCTCGCCGACGATCGTCGGCTCTGCCCGGTAGTAGTGGAAGTGGTCGACGTGGTCCCACGTCCAGACGCCGCTGTCGATCACGCTCACGCCGCCGTCGACGGCGACGAACACGTAGCGCCCGTCCGTCGCCACCGACTCCGGCGCGCCGACCGTTCCGATGCGCGACGCGCTGCCGTCGAGGAGGTCCAGGGAGCCCACGGCCCCCTGCGCGTCGATCGAGACGAGCTGCAGGGGCGGCTCGGCCACCTCGGCGGCCCCTGCGATCTCCCCGTGACGCGCGGAGTCGTCGGGGGCAGCGGTGGCATCGGCGGGCGGGCCCTCGCAGGCGCTCGACGCGCATGCGGTGAGGAGGACGAGTGCGAGTGCGCCGGGAAGGATGGCGAGGGGGCGTCGGGGGGTCATCGGTTCCTTTCGAGCGGTCAACGGAGGGCTCCTACGGGCTCGGCGTCATGGGATGCGACGCGGAGCCGACGGCTCGCGTCTCGCAGCAGCGCGGACAGGCCGGCGAGGACGATGGCGCTGCATGCGATGGACGCCCCGGCCGCCGTGCCCGCATGCCACGACACGAGCAGCCCGAAGACGACCGCCAGGCAGCCGAGCGCGGCGGCCAGCAGCATGGTGGACGGGATGCGCGACGTCCACGCCCGTGCCGCGACCGCAGGCCCCAGCAGCAGACCGACGACGAGCAGCGAGCCCACGGCCTGGTACGACGCCACGACGGCGAGCGTGACGAGCCCGGTCAGCACGATCTGCGCGAGCTGAGGTCGCAGACCCAGGGCCTGCGCGATGCGGCGGTCGAACGCGGCCGCGACGAACGAGCGGTGGAAGGCGGCGGCGAGCACGATCGTGACGGCCGCCGCGGCGGCGAGCAGCAGGATGTCGCCGCCGCCGATCGCGAGGATGTCGCCGAAGAGGATGGTCGTGGCGTCCGTGGCGAAGCTGCGCGAGTGCGACACGATGATCACGCCCAGCGACAGCATGCCGACGAACAGCAGCCCGATGCTCGTGTCGTAGGTGAGGCGTCCCCGGCGCTGCAGCGCGCCGATCGCGGCGCTCATCGCGACGGCGCTCGCGGCGGCACCGAGCAGGGCCGGCGCGCCGATGACCGTCGCGACCGCGACGCCGGGAAGCATGCCGTGGCCGATCGCCTCGCCGAGGAAGGCCATCCCCCGGATGATCACCCACGTGCCCACGACGCCGCAGATCACGGCGACCAGCGCGCCGCCCGCCAGGGCACGCAGCACGAAGTCCGCGCCGAAGGGCGCGGCGATCCAGGGAAGGAAGGGGGGCATGGTCCGGGAGTCTATGCATAAATGAGAACGATTATCAATTGCTATAGTTGCCCGGATGCCTTCACCACGTGACGCCCTCCTCGCCCGCTCCGTGTGCTTCGCGTACGGCGGCTACGACGTGCTGCACGACGTCTCCCTGCGCCTGGCGTACGGCGAGGTGACGGCGCTCGCGGGCCCCAACGGGTCGGGCAAGTCGACGCTCGTCGAGCTGCTCGCGGGCGTGCGCGCGCCGCGCGCCGGCCGCATCGTCCGGACCGCCGACGTGGCGCTCGTCGTCCAGCGCCCCGATGCACCGGACACGCTTCCGCTGACCGTCGCCGACGCGGTCGCGATGGGAACGTGGCGTCGCTCGCCGGGACGGCGGACGGGCGCCACCCGGCGGGCTGCGATCGCCGACGCCATCGCGCGGGTGGGGCTGGCGGGACTCGAGCGGCGACCCTTCGCCGACCTCTCGGGCGGTCAGCGGCAGCGGGCCCTGATCGCACAGGCGATCGCGTCCCGCCCGAGCATCCTCCTGCTGGACGAGCCGGCCGCCGGGCTCGACGCGCACAGCCGCCACCTGGCGCGGGCGATCCTCGCCGAGGAGGCCCGCCGGGGAGCGGCCGTCGCATGCGTCACGCACGACGACGAGGCCATCTCCGCCGCCGACCGCGTCGTCCGGCTGAACGAGGGCCGGATCGCGGCGCCCGTGCGCGATACGGCGGAGCGCGCGTAACAAACCGCACCGGGCGGCCGAACTGTGACGTCACACGTTCGCGGGTGAGGAGTCGGATACGTACGGTCGCTTGCATGACCGATCTGAACCTGCCGATCCTGGACCTCTCCCAGCTCGACGAGGGCCCCGAGACTGCGGCCCGTTTCCGCGACGACCTCGCTGCCGCGACGCGCGATGTCGGCTTCTTCTACCTCGTGGGAACGGGCGTCTCGCCCGAGCTCGAGGAGCGCGTCCACCGCGTCTCGCGGGCGTTCTTCGACCTTCCCGAAGAGGACAAGCTCGCGATCGAGAACATCACGAGCCCCCACTTCCGCGGCTACACGCGGGTCGGCGGCGAGCGCACGCAGGGCAAGGTCGACTGGCGCGAGCAGATCGACATCGGCCCGGAGCGGGAGACCGTGACGGACCCCGAGGCGGCCGACTTCTTCCGCCTGCAGGGCCCGAACCTCTGGCCTGACGCGCTGCCCGAGCTGCGCGAGGTCGTCACCGAGTGGCACGACAAGCTCACGGAGATCTCGCGCAAGCTGCTGCGGGCATGGGCGCTCGCGCTGCACGCCGAGGAGGACTACTTCGACAAGCACTTCGGCGAGCCCGCCACGCTCATCAAGATCGTGCGCTACCCCGGGGTGCACACCGAGGAGCCGCAGCAGGGCGTCGGCATCCACAAGGACTCGGGTGTGCTCACGCTGCTGTGGGTGCAGCCCGAGCGCGGCGGGCTGCAGGTCGAGCGCGACGGCCAGTGGGTCGACGCCCCGCCGGTGCCAGGATCCTTCGTGGTCAACATCGGCGAGATGCTCGAGTACGCCACGCAGGGGTACCTGCGCGCGACGAACCACCGGGTGTTCTCGCCGCGCGCCCCGCGGGACCGGATCTCGATCCCGTTCTTCTTCAATCCCGCGCTCGACGCGCGCCTGCCGATCCTCGAGCTGCCGGCCGATCTGGCCGCGCAGGCCCGCGGCGTCGAGCAGGATCCGTCGAACCCCATCCACTCGCTGTACGGCGAGAACGCCCTCAAGTCGCGCCTGCGCGCGCACCCGGATGTGGCCGAGCGCTGGCACGCCGACCTGCTCACCGCGCGCGTCTGACAAGGGCTAGCGCCGCCGCGCGCCCGGCACAAGGGGGATGAGCGCGGCAAGGCACCTGCCTAGCGTGAGGCCATGCCGGACATCGCGGTCTTCGCCCCCTCCCCCACGCTGACGGTCACCGTCGAGGACCATGGCATGGACGGCGACGGGGGCACCCCGGAGATCCACGTCCATGCCGGCGGTCAGGGCGTGTGGCAGGCCCGCATGCTGCGACGCCTGGGCGTCAGCGTGACCCTCTGCTGCACCCTCACGGGAGAGCTCGGCCGCATCGTGCGCGTGCTGCTCGAGGACGAGGGCTTCCGCGTCGTCGGCATCGAGCGCGAGGGCAACGGCGCCGCCTACGTGCACGACCGGCGCGACGGCGAACGCGAGGCCGTGGCGGAGACGCAGGGACTTCCGCTCGGCCGCCACGATCTCGACGAGCTGTACGGTGCGATGCTGCGCGAGGGCATCGACGCGGGCCTGGCGATCCTGAGCGGCCCGGACGGCGACAGCGTGCTGCCCGCCGACACCTACCGGCGACTCGCGGCCGATCTCCGCACGAACGGCGTGCGCGTCGTCGCGGACCTCGCCGGAGACCGGATGACCGCGGCGCTCGAGGGCGGCGTGGATGTCCTGAAGGTCAGCGACGAGGAGCTCGTCGCCGACGGGCTGCTGCCGGAGGGTGAGGACGACACCGGGGCCGTGCTGCGCGCGATCGCGGAACTGCGATCGCGCGGCGCCGACACGGTGATCGTGACCCGCGGAGGCGGCACGTTCGTCGTGCGCGAGGGCGACACGGTGCTCGAGGTCACTCCCCCGCAGCTGGAGATCGCGGACCACCGGGGCGCGGGCGACTCGCTCACGGCCGGCGTGTGCGCGGGGCTCGCGACGGGGCAGTCGCTGCGTGATGCGGTCGTCACGGGCGCCGCGGCCGGGGCCCTGAACGTCACGCGGCACGGGCTCGGAACGGGCGACATGGAGACGATCGACCGGCTGCGCGGCGCGGTGGACGTGCAGGAGCGCGGCCCGGATCCGGACGAGAGCCGCGGCAGGATCAGCCCCGACGGTCTCGCGGCGCTCGCCGAGAGCGACGAGGATCCGCAGCACCAGCGACGGACGGAGGAGGACGCATGACGCGCGTGCTCGTCACCAACGACGACGGCATCGATGCCTCCGGCCTGCACGCGCTCGCTCGCGAGGCCGAACGGCAGGGCCTCGACGTCACGATCGCTGCACCGGAACGCCAGTCGAGCGGTGCCAGCGCCTCCATCGTGGCGGGCGAGGAGGAGGGGCGCATCGCCATCCAGACGCGCACGCTGGAAGGACTCGAGCAGCTGCCAGCGTACGCCGTGCGCGGAGGGCCGGGCCTGATCGCGCTGATCGCCGCGCACGGCGCCTTCGGCGACCCGTTCGACGTCGTGCTCTCGGGCGTCAACCACGGCGCGAACGTGGGGCGCGCGATCCTCCATTCGGGCACCGTGGGCGCGGCGCTGACCGGCGGGCTGAACGGCGCGTGGGCCCTCGCGGTGTCGCTCGACGTCGGCATGCGCCCCGAGGCGTTCGAGTGGGATGCCGCGGCCGCCACGGCCCTCGGAACCCTGCCGTTCCTGCTGTCACTGGAACGCGGATCCGTCCTGAACCTCAACGTCCCGAATACGCCTCAGCACCGCGGCGTGCGCGAGGCTCCGCTGGCCCCGTTCGGCATCGTCCAGACCACGCTGAGCGAGCGCGACGAGAAGCACATCCGGCTCGCGGTCGAGGATCTGCCCAACGTGCCGGAGCCGGGCACGGACGCCGCCCTGCTCGCGGAGGGCTTCGCCACGCTCACGGGCATCGAGCCGGTCTCGCACCGACCCGTGGGCTACCGCGGCTGAGAGCCGATCCCCGACCGGCCGGCGAAACGCCGAAGGCCCGCCCCACACCTGGGACGGGCCTTCGAGAAGACGATTGAACGCTGGTGCGCTGCTGCCTTATCGACGCAGACCGAGACGCTCGATGAGCGAGCGGTAGCGGTTGATGTCGATGTCCTGCAGGTAACCCAGCAGGCGGCGGCGCTGACCGACGAGCAGGAACAGGCCACGACGCGAGTGGTGGTCGTGCTTGTGCTCCTTGAGGTGCTCGGTGAGGTCCTTGATGCGACGCGTCAGCATCGCGACCTGCACCTCGGGGGAACCGGTGTCACCGGGGTGCGTCGCGTACTCTTCGATGATCGCCTTCTTGACGTCTGCTTCCAGTGCCATAGAACCGATCCCCTTTCTCCTCATTGCGCGGCGCCCGTCACCTGATGTGCGAGCTCTCTTTCTCCGCGGCCGATCGAACGGCAACCACAAGAGTCTACCAGCGATGGGACACGTCCCGCACCGCGCGACGTCCGCCGCATCCTGCACCGATTAGCCTCGATCCGTGCACCACGAGATCCGAGCCCGCGCGTGAGCGCGCGCAGCCACTTCGTCGACATCCGTCCCCTGACCGAGAGTCCCGCGTTCGCCAGGCTCTGGGTCGGCACGCTGCTCGGCGGGCTCGGAAGCCAGCTGACGCTCACCGCGGTCATGCTGCACATGTACGCCCTCACGGGATCGACGTTCGCGGTGTCGATGATCGCGGTCGCCGGTCTGGTGCCCATGATCATCGCGGGGCTGTACGGCGGCATGCTCGCCGACCACTTCGATCGCCGGACGGTCGCGCTCACGGCCGCGACGATCGGCTGGACCTCGACGCTCCTCCTCGCCGTGCTCGCCTGGACAGGTCACATCGACGAGTGGTGGCTGTACGTGCTGTCGATCGTGAACTCCGCCGCGAGCACGGTCGCCGGAGCGACCAAGGCGGCGATGACGCCCAAGCTCGTCGGCACGCACCTCATCGCATCGGCGGCGGCGCTGACGGGCATCACCTCGGGCGTCATGGTGCTCGTCGGCCCGGCGGTCGGCGGCGTGCTCGTCGCGCTGTTCAGCTACCCGATCACCTACACGATCGACGCCGTGCTGACGCTGTCGCTGTTCCTCGGCCTCGCGACGCTCCCCCGTCTGCGGCCGGAGGGGCAGACCGACCGCCCGGGCCTGCGCTCGGTGCTCGACGGCCTGGCGTTCCTCAAGGTGGCGCCGAACATCCGGATGCAGTTCATCCTGGACGTCGTCGCGATGACCTTCGGGCACCCCATCGCCCTGTTCCCCGCGATCGGCGTGGTGCTGCTGGGCGGCGGAGAGGTCACGTCGGGCCTGCTGATGGCGGCGATCGCCGCCGGCGTGCTCGTGTCCAGTCTGTTCTCGGGGCGCATCGGCACCGTGCGGCGTCAGGGGATCGGGATCGCGCGCGCGATCCAGGCGTTCGGTCTCGCGACGGGTCTGTTCGGCCTCGTGCTGCTGGCAGCCGCGCTGGGTCTCTCGGGCGCCGGGCCCGTCGATGCGAACCACCCGGACGTCCTGCTGATCGCGCTCGCGTGCGTGTGCCTGGCGCTCACCGGCGCGGCTGACAACATCAGCTCGATCTTCCGCCAGACGATGCTGCAGGCGGCCGTGCCCGACGCGGTGCGCGGGCGACTGCAGGGGATCTTCATGGTCGTCGTGGCCGGCGGGCCGCGGATCGGCGCGCTCTACACGGGAACGCTGTCGGCCGTCGCCCTGTGGTTCCCGCCGCTCACCGGCGGAATCGCGATCATCGTGATCGTCGCGGTGATCCTGCGCTTCGCGACGCGGTTCCGCGAGTACGACGCCGAGAACCCGACGCCCTGAGCGACCGCGCGGTCGGGCTCCGGCACTCCGTTCCGCGCTTCACGCGCGCAGCGCGAGCGCTTCGCTCATCCACCTTGTGTGCAGACGCCAGGGATCTTCGACGCCCGCGGACAGCGCGACGGTGTGCGCGCGGAGCCGATCGCTGAGACGGAACCACTCGGTACGCGCGAACCGCTCATCGGCGAACTGCTCGTGTCGACGGCGCTCGACGACCCTGTCCCCGCGCTCGAACGCGAGCAGCTCGTCGTGCACCACCGCCGCGAGGCGGCGCCGCGGCTGCGCCGAGGTACCGATCTTCACCCGATCGCCGTAGCGCACGTAGTACACGACGTCGATCCGCGGCGGCGGGAGCTCGGCGTCGACGACGTCTCCCTGCCGCCATTCGCACACCGCGCAGAGCCAGCCGCTGGGCCAGCGCACACCCAGCCGGGCCCCGCAGAACACGCAGGGCGACGGGAGCAGGTCCGTCCGGCCTACCGCCCCCTCGCGCCACTCGGCGACCTCGAGCAGGTGACCGGCGCACAGCGGCGCCGGTGCGGACGGCTCCGGCGGCCGCGCACATCCGGCGGTCGCGCATTCCAGGCACGGTGATTCGGTCACGCGGAGACCGTACGGCAGGTCACGGACAGCGCCGCGCTGACGGGCTCCCGCACCACGGCGGAGCGTGCGGGGGTTCACTCGGCATATCAGTACCCTGGACAACCGGGAGAGGGAGGGCTCATGGTCGTGCAGACAACGGTGCGCCGTGAGACGACGAGGCGCGAGAATCACCGGCGGCGGCGATCGAGCAGCCGCCGGCAGGGCGTCGTCCGTCTGATCGTCGTTCTCGCAGCGATCGCCGGGATCAACTACGTCGCCTGGCGCTGGCTCTTCTCCGTCAACTGGGACGCGTGGTGGATCGCGGTTCCGCTCGTCCTCGCCGAGACCTACAGCCTGATCGACTCGCTTCTGTTCGGGCTCGGAGCGTGGCGTCTGCGCGAGCGTCACGACGCGCCTCCTCTGCGGCACGACGTCACCGTCGACGTCCTGGTGACGACGTACAACGAGCCGCTCGACCTCGTCATGAAGACCGCACGGGCGGCGCAGGCCATCACCTATCCCCACGAGACGTGGATCCTCGATGACGGCGACCGGCCCGAACTGCGCGCTCTGGCCGAAGCGGAGGGAATCGGCGTGATCAGCCGCTCCGACGCGTGGCGCGATCGGCCGCGTCACGCGAAGGCCGGCAACCTCAACAACGCCCTCATGGTGACCGAGGGCGAGTTCCTGCTGATCCTCGACGCGGACCAGGTTCCCGATCCCCGCATCCTCGACCGCACACTGGGCTGGTTCGAGGACGAGAAGGTCGCGCTCGTCCAGACGCCGCAGTGGTTCGTGAACGTGCCGCCGTCCGACCCCCTGGGCAGCCAGGCACCCCTGTTCTACGGTCCGATCCAGCAGTCGAAGGACGGCTGGAACGCCGCGTTCTTCTGCGGGTCGAACGCCATCCTGCGGCGGGAGGCGCTGATGCAGCTCGGCGTCTCGCGTTACGTCGGCGAGGTCACGGTCGCCGTGAACAGGGCCGTGCGCTCCTCGCGACGGATCCTTGCGCGGGCGCGGCGGGACTACCGTCACGATCCCCGTATCCTCTCCGCGCTCGACGAGGTGTCGGCGGCGTTGGACGACGTCAAGGCGGAGCTCGCGCACGGCGAGGGCCTCTCGGACATCACCTTCCGCTTCCAGCGGCGCATCGACGCGGTGCGCGCGATGATGGCCGGCCAGGACATCCAGAGCGTGCGAGCCGAGCTGGCAGAGCTCGCGGAGCTCACGCTCGACGCCGCGACGCTCGCCGCCATCGACGACATCACGCTGGAGAGCCTGCACGACCGGAGCCTCTCTCCCCTGGCCGCCGTGGAGTCCATCAGCATGCTCGTCGACGCGTTCGAGGTGGGCCGCGAGGGCGAGGCGCAGGCGATCATGCCGCTGGCGACGATCTCGGTGACGGAGGACATGGCCACGTCGATGCGCCTGCACGGGCTCGGCTGGCGATCGGTCTACCACGACGAGGTGCTCGCGAAGGGCCTCGCCCCCGACGACCTGCCGACGATGCTCACCCAGCGGCTGCGCTGGGCGCAGGGGACGATGCAGGTCATGTTCCGCGAGAATCCGCTCGTGCAGCCGGGTCTGAGCCTCGGTCAGCGCCTCATGTACTTCTCCACGATGTGGAGCTACCTGTCGGGCTTCGCCGCGATCGTGTATGTCGCTGCGCCCGTGCTGAACCTGTCGTTCGGGACCATGCCGGTGATCGCGTTCAGCTTCGACTTCTTCATCCGATTCATCCCGTTCTTCGTGCTCAACCAGCTGCTGTTCCTGGTGGTGGCGAACGGCAGGCCCACCTGGCGAGGCGCCCAGTACTCGCTCGCGCTGTTCCCCGTGTGGATCCGGTCGGTCACCAGCGCGTTCGACAACGTCTATCGCGGCCGGACTCTCGCCTTCTCCGTCACCCCTAAGACGCGCACGCTCGAGGACCGCCCGCGCTGGGATCTCGTGCGCCCTCAGCTGTTCGTCATGGCCGCGATGATCCTGTCTCTGATCGTGGTCGCCATCCGCTACGCCGCCGGACAGGCGGAGGGCATCGCGCCGCTCGTGAACATCGCCTGGGTGCTGTACGACCTCGCGGTGTTCAGCATCATCATCCGCGCCGTGCTCTACGCCGCGTCGCCGCATCCGGAGTTGAAGGAGAACTGACATGCTCGAGCTCGATGTCGAGACCCGCGACGGCGCCCGCATCGTCGTCGCTCGGGGACGTCTGTCGATGGTGTCGGCGCGCACGTTCCGAGAGCAGGTGGCGGAGACGATCTCGGGCGCGCCCGGCGCCCTGGTCGTGCTGGACCTTTCGCAGACCGAGTTCATCGACTCCTCCGGCCTCGGCGCGATCGTCGCCTGCCTGAAGACGGCGCGTCAAGCGGGCGGCGACCTGCGGCTCGCCGCGCCCTCGAAGCAGGTGACGATGGTTCTCGGCCTCACGAACCTCGATCGAGTGATCCGCCCCCGCGCCACCGTCGACGAGGCGCTGCGTGACTGAGGCCGCCGCCCCGCGCGGCGGCCTCGGGCGTCCGGCGGCCCGGGTGCCGACGACCGCGCGACGAGGGATGCGGCGGGCCGCCGCCGTCATCGGTCACGGCGTCCTGCCGGGCTTCTGACTCGCGCCACGTCGTGCGCGCACCCGTGCGACCGGGATCCGGGCGCGCCGCACATGCGGATGCCGTAGCACGGTCAGACGCCGTCGCCCGCCTACGTGGCCCAGACGCACGAACGCCCCGGGTCGCCGCTGCGCGGCCACTCGGGGCGATCGGAGCGCCCGTCCGTCGAGACGACGGCGGGCGGGGCTGTCAGGCCTGCAGGGCGCCCTGCAGGTCGAGCGTGATGGTGACGTCCTTGCCGACGAGCACGCCGCCGGTCTCGAGCGCCGCGTTCCAGGTCAGCCCGAAGTCCTCGCGGTCGATCTTCGCCGTGCCGGTCGCGCCCGCCTTGTAGTTGCCCCACGGGTCGACGCCGAAGCCGCCGAACTCGATCTCGAACGTGACGGGCTTGGTGATGCCGCGGATCGTGAGGTCGCCGTCGACGAAGAAGTCGCCGTCCTCCGCGCGGACGCCGGTCGAGACGAACTCGATGGTCGGGTTGCTCTCGGCGTCGAAGAAGTCCGCCGAGCGGAGGTGCTGGTCGCGACCCTCGTCCTTCGTGTTGATCGATGCGACATCGGCCTTGGCCGTCACCTTCGCCTCGAGGGGGTTCTCGGGGGCGATGATCGTGCCCTCGATCACGTGGAAGACGCCCTTCACCTTGGAGATCATCATGTGGCGGACGCTGAAGCCCACCTCGCTGTGCGACGGGTCGATCGCGTAGGTGCCGGGGCGGTAGCCGGGGATCTCGATGCTCATTGCTCTCCTTGAGGTCGTGCCGCCGCGCGGCGGTCCTTCTAGAGAATACGCATGCGCGCGAATATATTCCCGCGCATACGCCGCGCATCCGGAAACGACGAAGCGCCCTCCCGCGGGAAGGCGCTTCGGTCGCTTCGGGACGTCAGGCGACGTCGATCAGGTCGATGATGAAGATCAGGCTCTTGCCGCTCAGGAAGTGGCCGGCGCCGGCGGGGCCGTACGCCAGGTGCGGAGGGATGACCAGCTCGCGACGTCCGCCGACCTTCATGCCGGGGATGCCGTCCTGCCAGCCCTGGATCAGGCCGCGCAGCGGGAACTGGATGCTCTCGCCGCGATTCCACGACGAATCGAACTCCTCGCCGGTGTCGTACTCGACGCCCGCGTAGTGGACGGTGACGGTGTCGCCGGGCTTGGCCTCGGCGCCGTCGCCCTCGATGATGTCGCGGATGACGAGCTCCTCGGGCGCGGGGCCCTGCGGTGCGTCGAACTCGGGCTTGGTGCGATCTGCGCTCATGCGATCCATCGAACCACGATCGCGCCGCCGGCGGGCATGAGGTCGCGCTGATTACGCCGAGAGCGAGATGCACCCCCCGGACAGCACTCAGCGCCCGGGCTGCGGCGATGCCTGCGAGACTTCCGGGCGCTGAGTTGGCGTAGGAAAAGGATGCGCCGAGG
>NZ_JAPSJA010000113.1 GCF_031178525.1 Microbacterium sp. | reverse complement strand
GGGTGTCGATGCCCGAGCGCGCATGACGGACCCCCTGGGCAGAGCGTCGTGCGGTCAATATGCTGACATCCATCTCGCGCCGTGGCCGTCACCGACCGCAGCCTCCACAACCGGGAGGAACCATGCCTCAGCTCGGACGTCGATCGGCCGCCGTCACGGTGGCCCTGGCCCTTCTCCTGACGGGCGGTGCCGCCGCGAGCCCGGCCGTCGCTGACCCGCGCCACACCGTCAAGACCCCCACCGCCACCGGCTACGGGGGTGCCGTGAGCACGGTGGACCCGGATGCCTCCGCGGCGGCGATCGGCGTCCTGCGCAAGGGCGGCAACGCGGTCGACGCGGCCGTCGCCGCCGCCGCGACGCTGGGCGTCACCGAGCCGTACAGCGCCGGGATCGGCGGCGGCGGCTACTTCGTGTACTACGACGCCCGCCGCGGGAAGGTCAGCACGATCGATGGTCGCGAGACCGCGCCGGCGGCCATGCCGCGCGATGCGTTCATCGACCCCGCGACGGGTCAGCCGTATCGCTTCACGCCCGAGCTCGTGACGAGCGGCGTCTCGGTCGGGGTGCCCGGCACACCCGCGACGTGGGAGCGGGCCCTCCGGAAATGGGGGACGCTGAGCCTCGGCGAGGCGCTGCGGCCCGCGATCAAGGTGGCGACGCGCGGTTTCGTGGTCGACGAGACGTTCCGCCAGCAGACCCTCGACAACAAGCTCCGCTTCGAGGCCTTCACCTCCACGCGCCGGCTCTTCCTGCCCCGCGGGGACGCGCCCGCGGTCGGCAGCGTGTTCCGCAACCACGATCTCGCCGACACCTACCGGCTTCTCGCCAAGCGCGGCGCGAAGGCGTTCTACACCGGCCCGCTGGCGGCGGAGATCGCGCGCACCGTGCAGGCCCCTCCCGTGAGCCGCGACACGACCCTGCCCGTGCCGGCGGGTCATCTGACGACGGCCGATCTCGCGCGCTACCGGGCCCTGGATCAGGCGCCGACGCGCGTGGAGTACCGCGGCCTGGAGGTCTACGGCATGGCGCCCTCGAGCAGCGGTGGCACCACGGTGGGCGAGGCGCTGAACATCCTGGACACGTTCGAGCTGCGCCGCGCGTCGACGCCGGACACGCTTCACCACTATCTCGAGGCCAGCGCGCTCGCCTTCGCCGATCGCGGCGAGTACGTGGGCGACCCCGCGTTCGTGGACGTGCCGACGGCGGCGCTGACCGATCCCGTGTTCGGCGCCGAGCGCGCGTGCCAGATCGATCCCGACCGCGCGGCCACCAAGCCCGTCCCGCCCGGCGACGCACTCTCGTACGACGGCGTGTGCCCGGCCGGGGCCGTGCCGCTCGCGGACGAGAAGGACACCGAGAACGTCTCGACCACCAACCTCACGGTGGCGGACCGGTGGGGCAACGTCGTGGAGTACACCCTGACGATCGAGCAGACGGGCGGGTCCGGCATCACGGTTCCGGGCCGCGGCTTCCTGCTCAACAACGAGCTGACGGACTTCTCCACCGTGTACGACCCGGACGACCCGAACCGCATCGAGCCGAACAAGCGACCTCGCTCGTCGATGTCGCCGACGATCATCCTGAAGGACGGCGAGCCGTTCCTGGCGCTCGGCTCACCCGGTGGCTCCACCATCATCACGACGGTGCTGCAGATGATCGTGAACAGGGTGGATCTCCGGATGACCCTGCCGCAGGCGATCGCGGCCCCGCGGGCGTCGCAGCGCAACACCGCGACGGTCACTGCCGAGCCCGCCTTCATCGCGCGGTACGGAGACCAGCTGACGCCGTACGGTCATCGGCTGACGCCGTCGGGCGACGCGTTCACGTCGGCCGCCGAGATCGGCGCCGCCACCGCGATCGAGTTCCGCAGGGACGGCAGCGTGATCGCCGTGGCCGAACCCGTGAGGCGCGGAGGCGGCTCCGCGATGGTCGTCAAACCCTCGCGCTGAGTCCGCTCGCGCGGCGCGGGTCTCAGCCCGCGTCGGCGCGGATGCGCGTCAGCATCTCGCGCAGCGTGGCGTTGAAGCGGTCGATCTCCGCCTGCGGAACGCCATCGAGGATGATCTCCTGGCCGCGCAGCGAGATCGGCCGCATCAGGTGGTGCATCTCTGCGCCGCCCTCGCTGAGGTACATCGGCCGCGACCCGCGCGGCCCGTCCGACAGGAGCAGCAGGCCCCGCTCGAGCAGCGTGTTGACGCTCTTGGACACGACCGCCTTGTTCACGTCGAGGAAGTCGGACACCTCTGTCGCCGAGGAGCCGGGGCGCGTGGCGATCGCCGAGATCACGCGCCAGTCGTTCGTGCCGAGGCCGAATCGGCGGCGCAGCTCATGCGACTCCCGCCACACGAGGGCGTTGGAGAGCAGAGCGAGCAGCCGGGGGGTGAACCCGTCGGGCTCGAGGACATCGTCCAGCGGCTCCGTGACCGCGCCCGCGGGCGCGGCGTGGCGCCGCAGCGCGGCATCCGCCTGTTCGCTCTCCACGACCCGGCTCATGTCGCTCCCCTCCCGCACGGCTCTCGCCGTGATCGTGCGGACAGTCTGGCAGACGGTCCCGCGCGCGATCCGGACGACCGGCCGCATCAACAAGTTTATGGACATTCCTGTTTACACCTAAACAGGATCCTGCTAGCTTCTCTCTCACCGGAGCCGACGAGGGCTGCGGTGACGTACGAGGGTCGACGACGACATCCGCGTGAAGGTCGGTCGACTCCGGGCAGAGGAGGCGTGACATGACTGGAGCGACGCTCGACATCGGCGAGCGGCACAGCGTCGGAGAGCTGACGGATCTCGCGTACGAGCTGCGGCGCAAGCTGCTCGAGCTCTGCGGCACGTACGAGGGGGCGGTCCACATCGGCGGCGACCTCTCGGTGGCCGACATCCTGACCGTGCTGTTCCATCACGGCCTGCGGGTCGATCCGGACGACATCGCCAACCCGGCGCGCGACCGGTTCGTGCTGAGCAAGGGGCACGCCGCCGTGTGCATGTACATCGCGATGGCGATGCGCGGGTTCTTCTCGTACGACGAGATCGTCGACACATACGGTCAGCTGGACAGCGCCTACGGCATGCACCCGTGCAAGGTGCAGCTGCCGGGCGTCGAGGCGTCGACCGGATCGCTCGGACACGGCCTGCCGCTCGCGGTCGGGATGGCGCTCAGCGCGCGCCACCGCGGCGAGAAGCACCGCGTGGTGACCCTGCTCGGCGACGGTGAGACGGGCGAGGGCTCGGTCTGGGAGGCCGTGATGGCCGGCCGCAGCCAGAAGCTCGGCAACCTCGTCGCGTTCGTCGACCGCAACCGCCAGCTCATGACGAGCTTCGCGGAGGAGCGCGTGATGTTCGAGCCGTACCCGGACAAGTGGCGGGCATTCGGATGGAACGTGATCGAGGTGGACGGCCACGACATGGCTCAGCTCGTCGACGCGATCGACCGCCTCCCCGACCCCGACAGCGACGTCCCGACCGTGGTGGTCTGCGAGACCGTCAAGGGCAAGGGCGTCGACTTCATGGAGCGCAACCTCGCCTGGCACGCCGGCTCCCTCGGCGCCGACGACCTCAGCCGCGCCCTCGCAGCGCTCGATGCGAGCCGCGGCACCACCGCCGCGGACGTCCCGCCCGCCGACACCCACGAGGAGGCCCGCTGATGCCCGTCACCTTCACCTTCGGAGAGATGCTCTCCGCGCGATCCGTGATCGGATCCACCCTCGCCGAACTCGGCGAGACGCACGAGAACCTCTGGGTGCTCACGCCGGACATCGGCGCGACGCTGGTGGAGTTCCGCGACAAGTACCCCGACCGCTTCGTGGACGTGGGGCTCGCGGAGCAGGCCTGCGTCGGCATCGCGGCAGGCCTGGCGTACGACGGCAACATCCCCGTCGTATCGGGCATGCTGCCGTTCCTGTCGATGCGCGCGCTCGAGCAGGTGCGCACCGACGTGTGCTACCCCGACCTGCCCGTCAAGATCATCGGCACGCACGGCGGTCTCGTCGGCAACGGCGGCTCGACGCACTACGCGGTCGAGGACCTGTCGCTGATGTGCTCGCTCACGAACATGACCGTCACCTCGATCGGCGACCCCGTCATGGTGGGCGAGATCATCCGGCAGTCGATGCACATGACCGGTCCGATCTACATCCGGCTCGCCGTCGGCAAGAAGGACAAGGTGCTGTACGAGGAGGGCCAGCACGAGATCCGCATCGGCAAGGGCATCGTCGCGCGCGACGGCTCCGACGTCACGCTGTTCACGCACGGCACGACCGTGGCGCAGGCCCTGGAAGCCGCAGAGCAGCTCGCGCAGGACGGCGTCTCGGTGCGCGTCGTCGACATGTTCACGCTCAAGCCGATCGACGCCGAGCTGATCGAGCGCTGCGCGGCCGAGACGGGCGGGCGCTTCGTCGTGCTGGAGGACCACCTCTCCTACGGCGGTCTCGCGACGCGCGTGGCCGACGTCGTCGCCGACCGAGGCATCCGCCTGGAGTCGTTCGAGCGGCTCGGCATCCCGCAGGTCTACGCCGGTTTCGGCGAGGACGAGCAGCTGCGCGACAAGCACGGGTACGGCCTGTCCGCCACGGTCGCGGCGCTGCGCCGCGCCGTGGCACCGGCCACCCGGGCGGCCGCCGACGAGCCCGCCGCGGTCTGAGGGGGGCGAGCATGAAGACCGTCGCCGTCACGAAGATCGGCAGCCTGCGCGACCCCGACGAGGGCGCGCGCGGCCGCATCGGAGTCGTGGACTTCCCCGAGGCCGAGCTCGGTCCGGAGGACGTGCGGATCCGCGTCGCGTACGCCGCGATCTGCGGATCCGACCCCCACCTCGCCGAGGGCTTCTTCGGCACCGACGTGCCCATCGGGCTCGGCCACGAGATTTCGGGCGTGATCGAGGCGCTCGGCGAGCGCGCGACCCGGAACGGGCTGCGGCTCGGAGACCGCGTGTCGGGCAACTTCCTGAAGTTCTGCGGCACGTGTCGGGCCTGCGTCGACGGGCGCCAGCAGTTCTGCGCCCACATCCAGGAGTACAACCGCCCCGGGATGGCCGAGACGGTCACGTGGCACGAGTCGCAGGTGCACCGCCTGCCCGACTCGGTGTCGCTGCGGGAGGGCTGCCTGCTGGAGCCGACGAGCGTCGCGGTCCGCATCGCGGACAAGACGCGGATCCGAGTGGGTGACCGCGTCGCGATCTGCGGCGGCGGGCCGATCGGGCAGCTCGCCCTGCAGGTCATGAAGAGGTACGGCGCGACGTCGCTCACGCTGATCGAGCCGATCGCCGAGCGCCGGGAGATGGCGCTGCGCCACGGCGCGGACTTCACGATCGACCCCGTCACGGAGAACCAGGCCGCACGTGCGGACGAGATCACGCAGGGCCTCGGCTACGACGTCGTGATCGACGCGTCGGGATCGCCTCGCGCGGTGCGCGGCCTCCTGGACATCGCAGCCAAGGGCGCCACGGTCGTCTACGGCGCCATGTACCCCGACGATTTCGAGATGCCGCTGCACCTGTCCGACCACCTGTACCTCCGGGAGCTCACGATCACGGGCGTCTTCGTCTCGCCCTACGCGTTCCCGCGCGCGCTGCAGCTGCTGCCCCACCTCGAACTCGGCGAGCTGACCGCGGCCGTGTTCGATCTCGACGACGCCGCGGCGGCCTTCGAGGCGCACGTCAGCGGACGCCATCCCAAGGTCATCATCCGCTGCAACCGGATCGAGGATGCGGCATGAGCGCGGCCACGGCTGTACAGCCGGGCGTCGCGGTGGAGGCGCCGCCGGCGCTGGAGGTGACGGGCATCAGCAAGTCGTTCGACGGCGTCGCCGCTCTCCGCGGCGTGAACCTGTCGGTGCGGCCGGGCGAGATCCACGCGCTTCTCGGCGAGAACGGCGCCGGCAAGTCGACACTGATCAAGATCATCACGGGGCTGTACTCGCACGACGAGGGCACCGTGCGATTCGCGGGAGAGCCCGCCGACTTCTCGAGCGTGCGCGCCGCGAACAGGTCGGGCGTGGTCGCGCTGTACCAGGAGCTGTCCATCGTGCCGACCATCAGCGTCGCCGAGAACATCACGCTCACGGAGGGAGCGCCGTCGACCTTCGGACTCGTCCGCGGCCGCCTGATGCGCCAGCGCGCGCAGGCGCTGCTCGATCGCCTGAACCAGCGGATTCCGCTACGAGCCCTGGCGGGCGACCTGTCCCCCGTGAAGCAGACCATGATCTCCATCGCGCGAGCGCTCGCGATGGACGCGCGCGTGCTCATCCTGGACGAGCCGACGGCATCCCTGACCGACACGGAGATCGGCGACCTGTTCACCGTGCTGCGGGGCCTGCGGGACGACGGCGTCGCGATCGTGTACGTGTCGCACCGCCTCGAGGAGGTCTTCGAGCTGTGCGATCGCCTCACCGTGATGCGCAACGGCCAGACGATCGTCACGAAGGATGTCGCGGACTCGTCCATCGACGACGTCATCTCGACCATGGTCGGGCGCGAGCAGAGCGAGCTCTACCCCGACCGGGACACCGCGGGCGAGGACGTCGTCCTGACGGTGACCGGGCTCACCGGCCGGCGCGTGTCCGACGTGTCGTTCGAGCTGCGGGCCGGCGAGGTGCTCGGGATCGGCGGGCTCGCCGGGTCGGGCCGCAGCGAGCTGCTGCGCCTTCTCGCGGGTGCTCAGAAGCACGCCTCCGGCACGATCACGGTCTCGGGACGCGAGGTGTCGGGCGGCGTCGGGCGCGCACTGGAGGCGGGCATCGCGCTCGTACCGGAGGAGCGCCGCAGCCAGGGCGTGATCCTGTCCGCCCCGATCACCGAGAACGTCGCGATCGCGAACCTCGGCCGCGTCAGCAGCGTCGGTGTCGTCTCCGGACGCCGGATCACCGCTCTGGCGAAAGAGGCGATCGCGAACCTGCGGATCAAGGCCGCCGGGCATCGGCAGGACGTCGGGCAGCTCTCGGGCGGCAACCAGCAGAAGGTCGTGCTCGCGAAGATCCTCGCCCGCGGCCCCAAGGTGCTGCTCATGGACGAGCCCACGCGCGGGATCGACGTGGGCACCAAGGCGGAGATCTACCGCCTCATCCGCGAGCTCGCCGCCGACGGCATGGCGGTCATCGCGGTCAGCAGCGAGCTGCCGGAGCTCATCGGCCTGTCCGACCGGATCCTCGTGATGCACGAGGGCCGGGTGTCGGGAGAGGTGGATGCCGCGACGGCCACGGACGAACAGATTCTCACTCACGCCTATGGAAGGGACGCCTGAGATGGTGACCGAGACCCTCACGGTGCAGGCGGTCGCCCCCGACCGCAAGAGCTTCACCCAGCTGATCTGGCAGTCGAGCACGATCGTCGCCCTCGTGGTGCTGATCGTGGTGTTCGCGATCGCGAGCGGCGGGCGCTTCGCCTCCGCCTCGAACCTGACGAACATCCTCAACGCGGTCGCGATCCTGACGATCGTGGCCGTCGCGCAGACGATCGTGATGGTCGTCGGCGACTTCGATCTCTCGGTCGGGATGACGGCGACCCTCGGCGGCGCGACCGCCGGCGCGCTCCTCGTCGACGGCGCGAACCTCGCCGTCGGCATCCTCGGGGGCGTCGGCGTCGGGGTGCTCGTGGGCGCGGTCAACGGCCTGCTGGTGGCCTTCCTGAACATCTCGGCGTTCGTCGCGACCCTTGCCACGATGACCGCGGTCGGCGGCCTGAACCTGCTCATCACCGACGGCACGAACATCTACGGCTGGGCGGAGCAGTTCAACATCGTCGGCCAGATGCGCATCAACGGCATCCCCGCGCCCGTGATCTACGCGGTCCTCATCTCGATCGTCGTCTGGCTGATCCTGCGCTTCACGACGCTCGGTCGGCGCTGGTACGCGATCGGCGGCAACGCCGAGGTCGCGCGTCTGTCGGGCGTCAGCGTGCGCCCGACCCGCTTCTTCGCGTTCGTGGCGGCCGGAGGGCTGTCGGCCCTCGCGGGCGTCGTGCTCGTCAGCCGCCTCGGCAGCGCAGGCCCGCACGCGGCCGACGACCGCATGATGTTCGCGGTCGCGGCGGTGTTCCTCGGCATGACGCTGCTGCGCTCCGGCCAGGCGAACATCGGCGGCACGCTGATCGGCGTCGCGATCATCGGAGTCGTGCAGAACGGCCTGAACCTCGTCGGCATCAACACCTACATCCAGCAGGTGCTGATCGGCGCCATCATCATCGGCGCCGTCCTCCTGTCGGGCCTGAAGAACAAGAACGCCTAGCCCGGCACCCCTCTCGCACTACCCGCACCTCGCGGCACCCCGCACCACGCAGTACCCGCATCAGACAAAGGAGTTCACGATGCACGCACGCACCATCCTCAAGCCCCTCGCCGCGGCCGGCGTCGGCCTGTTCGCCATCGCGGCGCTCG
>NZ_JAPSJA010000112.1 GCF_031178525.1 Microbacterium sp. | reverse complement strand
ATCCAGGGCGTCGCCGGCCTCGACGGCACGAGTGCGACGAGCACGACGAACTCGTCGATCGTGCAGGCGTCGTTCGCCTACGGCACCGATCTCGCCACGGCCGAGCAGAAGATGCAGCAGGCCATCAGCCGCATCTCCGGCCAGCTGCCCGAGGACGTCGATCCCCAGGTGCTGTCGGTCAGCATCGACGACCTGCCGGTCATCCAGATCGCCGTCACGGGCTTCGACGACGTCGAGACCGCGCAGGCGGACCTCGAAGCCACGGCCATCCCGGATATCGAGGACGTCGACGGGGTCGGATCCGCGTCGATCGTGGGCGGCATCGGCCAGCGGATCACGATCACGCCGGATCAGGCGGCGCTCGCCGCGCGCGGCCTCTCGCAGCAGGCGATCAGCGACGCGCTCGATCAGAACGGCGTCCTGTTCCCCGGCGGTGAGATCACGGAGGACGGCTCGACCTTCACGGTGCAGACGGGCATCAAGCTCACCTCGGCCGATGACATCGCCGCCCTGCCCCTGCTCGGTGCACAGGGCGGGCAGCCTGGCGAGGTCGCGACGATCTCCGACGTCGCCGATGTCGTCCTGACGACGGATCCGGTCTCCTCGATCTCCCGCGTGAACGGCGAGGACGCCCTGTCGATCGCGGTCACCAAGCTCCCCGCGGCAAACACGGTCGAGGTCTCCGACGGCGTGCTGGGCGTGCTGCCGCAGCTCGAGGAGACGTTCCCCGACGCGCAGTTCACGGTCGTGTTCGACCAGGCGCCGTTCATCACGCAGTCGATCGAGACGCTCGCGACCGAGGGCCTGCTCGGACTCGTGTTCGCTGTCGTGGTCATCCTGGTGTTCCTGCTGTCCATCCGCTCCACGCTCGTCACCGCGATCTCGATCCCGACCAGCGTGCTGATCACCTTCATCGGGCTGCAGGCGTTCGGCTACTCGCTCAACATGCTCACGCTGGGCGCCCTCACGATCGCGATCGGTCGCGTGGTGGACGACTCGATCGTCGTGATCGAGAACATCAAGCGTCACTACGTCGAGGGCGCCGACAAGGGGGACGCCATCCGCCTCGCGGTGCGCGAGGTCGCGATGGCGATCACGGCGTCGACGCTCACGACCGTCGCGGTGTTCCTGCCGATCGTGTTCGTGGGCGACATGGTGGGCGAGCTCTTCCGGCCGTTCGCCATGACCGTGACGATCGCCATGACCGCGTCGCTGCTCGTGGCGCTCACGATCGTGCCCGTGCTCGCCTACTGGTTCCTCCGCCCCGGCAAGCCGCTGCTCGACGCGAACGGGAACCGCATCGACCCGGAGTCGCCGGATGCACCGCCGTCGCGCCTGCAGCGGGCGTATCTGCCGATCCTGCGCTGGACGCTCACGCACAGCGGGATCACGCTGCTGCTCGCCGTGCTCGTGCTGGGCGGCACGGTCGCGGCGGCACCGCTCATGAAGGTGAACTTCCTGGGCGACTCCGGCCAGAACACCCTCACCATCTCGCAGGAGCTCGAGCCGACAGCGAGCCTCGACACCGCCGACGCGGCCGCGCAGCGCGTGGAGGAGGCGCTCGAGGGCATCGAGGGCATCGAGACCGTGCAGGCCTCGATCGGATCGAGCGGATCGCCGCTGCGCGACGCCTTCTCGGGCGGCGGCAGCGTGACCTACTCGATCGTGACCGACGAGGACGCCGATCAGGAGGCGCTGCGCACCGACGTGCAGGACGCCGTGGACGGCCTCGAGGACGTCGGCGAGCTGTCGGTGAACGCGGCCGCCGGGTTCGGGTCGACCGACATCGAGGTCACCGTCACCGCGCCGGGTCCGGACGAGCTGCAGCAGGCCACCGAGGACATCGTCGCCGCGCTGGACGGTCGTGACGGGATCGGCCAGGTGAGCGATGACCTCGCCGCGTCGCTGCCCTACATCGCGGTCGAAGTCGACAGGGAGCAGGCCGCGGCGCGCGGGCTCTCCGAGGTCGCGGTCGGCGGCATCGTGTCGGGCGCCATGCGCCCGCAGCAGGCCGGATCGATCGAGATCGACGGCACGGCGCTCACCGTCTACATCGCGACCGAGGAGCCGCCTGCCACGATCGAGGAGCTGCGCGACCTGGTCATCCCGACCGCGGCCGGGCCCGTGCGCCTCGAACAGGTCGCGAGCGTCGAGATGGCCGACAGCCCGACGTCGATCACGACCCAGCAGGGGCGCCGCACCGCGACGATCACGGTCCCGCCCGTGGGCGACAACCTCGCGGAGGCCACCGCGGCGGTCGACGCCGCGCTTGCCGACGTCGACCTGCCCGACGGTGCCGATGCCGAGGTGGGCGGCGTCGCGGAGGACCAGGCCGAGTCGTTCTCGCAGCTCGGACTCGCGATGCTCGCCGCCATCCTGATCGTGTACGTGATCATGGTCGCGACGTTCAAGTCGCTGCGTCAGCCGCTGCTGCTGCTCGTGTCGGTGCCGTTCGCGGCGACCGGCGCCATCCTGCTGCAGATCGCAACCGGTGTGCCGCTGGGCGTCGCCTCGCTGATCGGCGTGCTGATGCTGATCGGCATCGTCGTGACGAACGCGATCGTGCTCGTGGACCTCGTGAACCAGTACCGCGAGAAGGGGCTGACCGTTCGCGAGTCGACGATTGCGGGTGCCTCGAACCGTCTCCGTCCGATCCTGATGACGGCGCTCGCGACGATCTTCGCGCTCACCCCCATGGCGCTCGGCATCACGGGGCACAGCGGCTTCATCTCGCAGCCGCTCGCGATCGTCGTGATCGGCGGTCTGCTGTCGTCGACCGTGCTGACGCTGATCGTCCTCCCGACGCTCTACAACCTCGTCGAGGGTGCCCGCGAGCGCAGGAACGCCCGGCGCCGCGCGGCGGACGGCGGCACGCGGCCGGGCGAGGATGCGGGCGCGGCGCGGGATGAGCCGGGCGAGCGGCGATCGGTCGTTGCGCCCGCGGCGCCCGTCGCGACGGGCCCCGCCACCACGCGCCCCGCCGAGTCGGGAGGCTCGCTGCCCGCGGCCTCGAACGTCCAGGCGCCGCTGCGACGCCGGGACAACCGGGACGCCTGAGCACCCCAGACCGCTCGCGCTCTCCGGAGCGCGGGCGGTTTCCCAGGCGGGCTTGCTATCCTGAAGGGTCGGCTTGGGATGCCGCGTTGTATGCGCGGGTGTGTGTGGTCCTGACAGGCCGCATGACACCTATGGAAGGTGCGTTACTTTCGCATGCCCAAGAACAAGAAGCCCGCAGGCGGTCGCCCCGCCCAGAACTTCGATCCGCGCTACGCCAAGAAGAAGACCGGCGGCCCGTTCCGCGGTCTCGACAGCCGCGGCAACGACGGCTCGCGCGGTGCGCGCCGCGACGATGGTGCCGGTCGTCCCGACCGCGCCGATCGTCCCCGTTTCGAGCGCGACGCGCGCCCGGCCCGCGCCGGCGAGCGCCGCTTCGAGCGGACCGATCGCCTCCGCGCCGAGCGCCCCTCCACCGAGCGTAGCGACCGTCCCGCGCGCAGCTGGGAGTCGCGCGACGGCGAGCGCCGCTCGTTCGACCGCCCCGCCCGCGACGGCGAGCGCCGCTCGTTCGACCGCACCGAGCGCCCCCGCTTCGAGCGCCCGGACCGTCCGCGCTTCGAGCGCGACGACAGCTCGCGCTTCCGCCGCGATGACCGTCCGGCCCGGGATGGCGAGCGCCGCTCGTTCGACCGCCCGGCTCGTGACGGAGAGCGCCGCTCGTTCGACCGCCCGGCTCGCGACGGCGAGCGCCGCTTCGACCGTCCGGCCCGGGATGGCGAGCGCCGCTCGTTCGACCGCACCGCCCGGGATGGAGAGCGCCGCTCGTTCGACCGCACCGACCGCCCGCGCTTCGAGCGCGAGGACCGTCCCCGTTTCAGCCGCGATGAGCGTTCGAGCCGCGACGAGCGTCCGGCGCGCGACGAGCGTCCGCGCTTCCAGAGCGACGGCGAGCGCAAGTGGGCCGAGCGCCGCGACGAGCGCCCCGTCCGTTCGCAGGCGCACGAGGATCGCATCGACGTCGTGCACGAGCGCCTCGAGGCGCAGGCCGTGCAGGCCGACCAGGTGGCCGAGGTGACGTTCGCCGACCTCGGTCTCGGCGACAACATCGTGCGTGCCCTCGCCGCGCTCGGCGCAGAGAAGCCGTTCCCGATCCAGGCCTCCACCGCGCCCGCCATCCTCGATGGCCGCGACGTCCTGGCCCGAGGCCGCACCGGCTCGGGCAAGACCATCGCGTTCGGCGCTCCGCTCGTCGAGCGGATCCTGCGCGCGAAGGCCGGCACGAAGCGCGAGTTCGGCCGCGCCCCGGTCGCGCTCATCATGGCGCCCACGCGCGAGCTCGCGCTGCAGATCGACCGCACGGTGCAGGCGATCGCCCGCAGCGTCGGCCTGTTCACCACGCAGGTCTACGGCGGCGTGCCCCAGGGGCGTCAGGTGGGCGCGCTGAAGAAGGGCGTCGACATCGTGATCGGCACCCCCGGCCGCATCGGCGACCTGCAGCGCCAGGGCAAGCTCGACCTGTCGCAGATCCAGGTGTCGGTGCTCGACGAGGCCGACCACATGTGCGAGCTCGGCTTCCTCGAGCCCGTGCAGGAGATCCTGCGCCACACGGCCGAGGGCGGCCAGAAGCTGCTCTTCTCCGCGACGCTCGACCGCGAGGTCGCGGCGCTCGTCGACGAGTTCCTCGTCGACCCGCAGGTGTACGAGGTCGCCGGCGAGACGCAGGACACCGGCACGATCGAGCACCGGGTGCTGGTCGTCGAGCACCGCGCGAAGCCCGAGATCCTCGACTCGCTCGTCGACCGCGAGGGCAAGACGCTCGTCTTCACCCGCACGCGTGCGTACGCCGAGATGCTCGCCGAGCAGTTCGACGGCGCCGGCATCGACGCGATCGCGCTGCACGGCGATCTGAACCAGGCGAAGCGGACGCGCAACATCGACCGCTTCTCGAAGGGGCGCGCGCGGGTGCTCGTCGCAACCGACGTCGCGGCCCGCGGCATTCACGTCGACGATGTCGACCTCGTGATCCAGGCGGACGCGCCGGACGAGTACAAGACCTACCTGCACCGCGCCGGTCGCACGGGCCGCGCGGGTCGCACGGGTCGCGTCGTGACGCTCATCCCGCGTCAGCGCCGTCGCCGCATGACCGAGATGCTGGAGCGCGCGGAGATCGAGGCGCCCTTCGACGAGGTGCGTCCGGGTGACGATCTGCTCGACGAGCTGACCGGCGGCCCGACCCTGGCCGAGCTCACCGCCTGACACCGGCCGACCGGATGCCGTCCTCGCTTGCCGAGGGCGGCATCCGTCGTCTCAGGCGCCGAAGACGACGATCATCCCGTCCTCCGGTTCGGCGGGGAGGCGGCGCAGGCTGATCCGGAGATCCTGCTCGGGAACCGTGTACGCGGGGCCTCGCGTGAGCAGCTCGAGCGCGGCGACGAGCAGGTCGGTCGTCGCGAGCTCTCCTGGGCAGCGGTGGGCGGCGAGGTGGCCTCCCACGCCCTGAGCGACGACCGTGAGCGGTGACGCGCTCGCGAAGCGGCCCGGGTTGAACACGTCGGGACGCTCCCACAGCTCGGGGGAGTGATCGGTGCCGTACAGGTCGAGCATCATCCACTGCCCGGCATCGAGCCCCTCGCCGTGCAGCTCGAACGGCTCGCTCGCGATGCCGCCCACCATCGGCAAGAACGGATAGAAGCGGCGGATCTCGTCGGCCGCCCATCGTGTCGCCGCGGGCTCTCCGCCGCCGATCTGCGAGGCCCAGTCCGGATGGGTGCGCAGCGCGTGCACGGCGAATGCGATGAACCGGGCGACCGCGACGGTCGGGCGCAGCAGGTTCAGCAGCTCGACCGCGGCCGTACCGTCGTCGAGGCGCCTGCCCTGATCCTCGTGGTGCGCGAGTCGGCCCGCGACGGTCGTGCGGTCGCCGGTCGCCCGCAGGGTGCGCATGACCTCCGTCGCCCATGCCTCGGTGCGGCGCCGCCTGACGCGCGCCGCCCAGTTCAGCGGGCCGACGGCGCCCGCGCGCGACACCATCGCGTCGAAGTCGCCGCTGAGAGCGCGCTCCCGGGCGGGATCCACCGCGATCCCCGCCCAGGCCAGCGCCGCCCGCGTGAGGGCGAGCGACGCGGCCTCCCGCACGGGAACGGCACGGTGCGCGTACTCGCCTGCGACCTGGGGCCAGGCGGCACGGAACGCGTCGACGAGCCCGGTGCGCTCCTCCTGCGCGAGGTCGAGCATGATCCGCTTGCGGGAGGCGTGGCGCTGCCCGTCCAGCTGCTGCACGCTTCCCTCGTCCTGCAGCAGGTGCACGACAGACCGCGGGATCGCACCTCGTCGCGTGAAGGCGTCCGGCCGGCCGAACACGTGCGCGGCCTCGGCGCCGCGCGCCACCACGACCGCACGCCCCGTCAGGCGCGTGCGGAATGCGTCCGTCCCGACCTGGCGGTACCCGCGGATGCCGTACGCGTAGCCGTCGCGCGCCAGGCGCCAGGTGGTGTCCCATCCCGGCAGGGTGGGGATGCCGGGCGACGGACGAGATGCGGGCTCACTCGGATGGCTCATCCGGCCAGGTCATCATGCTCGCGTTCCCGGCGGGACCCGCTTGACAACGATCCCGCCCCGACGGGCTGAGTAGGCTCGGAGGATGAACGCGCGTATCGATCCCACCGGCGCCCAGACTCAGCTCCGTCGTGACGGCTCCGGAGGCCCGGTCACGGCGCACATCGCCCAGGTCGGTGCGGCGCTGCGGGGGCTGTCGGTCGGCGGCGTCGACATTGTGGCGCGCTACCCGGAGGGCGCGCCCGCCCCCTTCGGCAGCGGCATCGTGCTCGCGCCGTGGCCGAATCGGATCCGCGACGGCCGCTGGGACGACGGCGGCAAGACCCGCCAGCTCGACCTCACCGAGCCGGACCGCAGCAATGCGATCCACGGTCTGCTCCGCAACACGCCCTACGAGATCATCGAGACGCGTGACGAGGTCGCGACGCTGCGCGCCATGGTCTTCCCGCAGCACGGATATCCGTACACGCTGCGCACGAGCGTGACCTATGCGCTCACCGACGACGGCGTCGAGGTGACGCACGAGATCGTGAACGTGGGCGACGGCGACGCGCCCGTCGCGCTCGGCACGCACCCCTTCTTCTGCATCGGAGGCGTCCCGACGGCCGACCTGACCCTCACGCTTCCGGCCGCCACCGTGTTCGAGGTCGACGATCGCCTGCTGCCGACGGCCGAGGTGCCGGTGTCCGGCGTCTTCGACCTGCGCGGCGGTGCCCGCGTCGGCGATCTGGAGCTCGACACGGGATTCGGATCGCTCGCGCGCGATTCCGACGGACGCGCGCGGACCACGCTCACGGCGCCGGACGGTCGACGCGTCGCGATGTGGCAGGACGAGAACTGGGGCTACATCCAGGCGTTCAACACCGACATCTACCCCGGCCACCCGATGGCGATCGCGATCGAGCCGATGACCGCACCGGCCGACGCGTTCAACTCGGGGCAGGACGTGCGTCGCCTCGCGCCGGGCGAGAGCTGGACGGCCCGCTGGGGCGTGCAGTTCTCGGCCTGATCCCCCCCGGACCCGGGTGGCGCGGACGGCGCGCCGGGGCAGCGGTCCCCCGCGACACGATCAGGTGCCGGAGGGACAATGGAACCCATGAGCTACGCCCAGCGGGTCTCCGCCCGCCGCCGGGCGGCGTTTCTGCGCCGCGCTCGGCGGACGGTCGTGATCGCGCTCGCGGCAGCCACCATGCTCGTGGCCGAGGTTTCGCTCATCTCGCAGCTCGTCGATCGGGGCGAGGCCGCCGCCGTCGTGCGCGAGGGCGGGCCCGCGGCATCCGCCGCGCTCATCCCCGTGCCGATCATCGATCAGGTCGAGGCGGCGGATCCGCCGGAGGGGTGCGCCGCCGACGCGGCGCTGCGCGCGAAGGACCCGGCGGCGCTCATGGAGGCGTTCGGCGGAGCGGAGGCGATGCACGCGGCGATCCTCGCCGGAGATGCGCCGTGCGTCCCACTCGACGATCCGGCGCTGCCGTGGGTCGTCGTCAACAAGCAGCGCCCGCTCGATCCCATCCACTATGCGCCGGCCGACCTGCGGGTGCCGCCGTCTCACGTGGCCGACGTCAGCCTGCGCGCCGACGTCGTGAACTCCTTCGAGCAGCTCGTCGCCGCGGCCGCCGCCGACGGCGCCGGCACCCTGTCGCTCTTCAGCGGCTATCGGTCCTACGACACGCAGGTGAGCACGTACGACTCGCAGGTGGGTGCGCGCGGCCGGCAGGAGGCCGACGCGCTGTCGGCGCGGCCGGGATTCAGCGAGCATCAGCTCGGGCTCGCGGCCGACGTGGTCGCGTGCGGTGCCGCCGGCTGCGGCACGATCTACGAGCTGGGCGGGACCGCCCAG
>NZ_JAPSJA010000111.1 GCF_031178525.1 Microbacterium sp. | reverse complement strand
CTGGCGCCGCCGTCCTGCGTGATGCGCAGCATCCGGCCGTCCACGTGGGCGGGCACGCCGCTGACCATGCTGCGCGGCGGAGTGCCGAGCCGCTCCGGCCACGCCGCGCGCACGAGGTCGTGGTCTCCGCCGATGCCGCCGGCCGTGACGATCACGGCCTGCGCACGCAGCTCGAACTCGCCCGTGCTGACGCGGCTGGACGCGCGGCCGCGCGCGACGTCGGACGGCTCCAGGATCGCCCCACGCACGCCCGTCACGGCGCCGCCCTCGAAGACGAGCGCGTCGACGCGGTGGCGGAACGCGAACCGGATCCGGCCCTCCTCTGCGTGCGCGCGGACGCGCCTCTCGAACGGCTCGACGACGCCGGGCCCCGTGCCCCACGTGAGGTGGAACCGCGGGACCGAGTTGCCGTGCCCCGCCGCGCGCCCGTCGCCGCGCTCGGCCCAGCCGACGACGGGGAAGAGGCGAAGGCCCATCGCGTGCAGCCACGCGCGCTTCTCGCCTGCCGCGAAGTCCAGGTAGGCATCGGCCCACGCACGCGGCCAGCGGTCCTCGGCGCGGTCGAACTGCGCGCTGCCGAACCAGTCCTGCCGCGCGAGCTCGAGCGAGTCGCGCACGCCCATCCGGCGCTGCTCGGGGCTGTTCACGAGGAACAGCCCGCCGAGGCTCCAGAACGCCTGCCCGCCGAGCGACTGCTCGCCCTCCTGATCGACGAGCAGGACGCGCCTGCCCCGATCCGCGGCCTCGGCCGCAGCCACGAGTCCCGCCAGCCCGGCCCCTACGACGACGATGTCGGTGTCCACGAGGGGAGGCTACCGGTGCCGGGCGCCCGAACCCGCGTACGCGCACCGAACCCGCACGAGGATGCCGAATCCGCACGAGAACGCCGAACCCGCGTGCGGTGGCACGCGGGTTCGGCGGGAAGGGGCGGATTCGCCGCGGGTCAGACCTCGACGGTCTCGGGCTCGGCGTCGACGCCGGCCTCGGCGCGCTGCTGCGGCGTGATCGGCGCGGGAGCCTCCGTGAGCGGGTCGAATCCGCCGCCCGACTTGGGGAACGCGATGACCTCGCGGATCGACTCGGTCTTCGTGAGGTGCTGCAGCACGCGGTCCATGCCGAGCGCGATGCCGCCGTGCGGCGGGGCGCCGAACTTGAAGGCGTCGAGGAGGAAGCCGAACTTCTCCTGCGCCTGCTCCTCGTCGATGCCCATGACGGTGAAGACGCGCTTCTGGATGTCCTCGCGGTGGATGCGGATGGATCCGCCGCCCAGCTCGGATCCGTTGCAGACGATGTCGTACGCATAGGCCAGCGCCGACCCGGGGTCGGTGTCGAAGGTGTCCTCGAACTCCGGCTTGGGGCCCGTGAAGGCATGGTGCACGGCGGTCCACGCGCCGGCGCCGACCGCGACGTCCCCCGAGGCGACCGCGTCGGAGGCGGGCTCGAACATCGGCGCGTCGACGACCCACGTGAACGCGAACGTGTCGGGGTCGAGCAGGCCGAGGCGCTTGCCGATCTCGATGCGGGCGGCACCGAGCAGCGCGCGGCTCGCCTTCGTGGCGCCGGCGGCGAAGAACGCGCAGTCGCCCGGCTTGGCGCCGACATGCTCGGCGAGGCCCGCCTGCTCGGCCTCCGACAGGTTCTTGGCGACGGGGCCGCCCAGCGTGCCGTCCTCGTTGAAGAGGACGTACGCGAGACCGCGTGCGCCGCGCTGCTTGGCCCACTCCTGCCAGGCGTCGAGCGTCTTGCGGGGCTGGCTCGCGCCGCCCGGCATGAGGACGGCGCCGACGTACTCCGACTGGAAAACGCGGAAGGGAGTGTCGGCGAAGTAGTCCGTCGCCTCGATGAGCTCGAGGCCGAAGCGCAGGTCGGGCTTGTCCGAGCCGTACTTCGCCATGGCGTCGGCGTACGTCATGCGCGGCAGCGGAGTCTGCACCTCGACGCCGATCGTCGCCCACATCGCCCGGATGACGTCCTCCATCATCTCGATGACGTCCTCCTGCTCCACGAAGCTCATCTCGATGTCGAGCTGGGTGAACTCCGGCTGGCGGTCGGCGCGGAAGTCCTCGTCGCGGTAGCAGCGCGCGATCTGAAAGTACCTCTCCACACCGCCGACCATGAGCAGCTGCTTGAACAGCTGCGGGCTCTGCGGCAGGGCGTACCAGCTGCCCGGGTGCAGGCGCGCGGGCACGAGGAAGTCGCGCGCCCCCTCGGGCGTCGAGCGGGTGAGCGTCGGGGTCTCGACCTCGACGAACTCGCGCTCGTGCAGGACGTCGCGGATCGCCTTGTAGACCTGAGAGCGGAGGCGGATGGCGCTCGCGGGGCCCTGCCGGCGCAGGTCGAGATAGCGGTGCTTGAGGCGCACCTCCTCGCCGATGGGGTCCGCGCCCTCGCCGCCCGAGACCTGGAACGGCAGCGGCGCCGACTCGTTCAGCACCTCCACGTCGGCCGCGATCAGCTCGATCTCACCCGTGGGGAGGTTCGGGTTCTCGTTGCCCGCGGGCCGCCGGCCGACCTCGCCGGTGACCTTGAGGACGAACTCGCTCCGCAGGGGGTGGGCGACGGCCTCGTCGCGGATGACGACCTGGGCGATGCCGGATGCGTCCCGCAGATCGATGAACGCCACTCCGCCGTGATCGCGTCGGCGGTCGACCCAGCCCGTGAGGGTGACGGTCTGACCGATGTGCTCGGCTCTCAGCGAGCCGGCGGTGTGGGTGCGAAGCACGAGGGATCCTCCCGATGTCAAGAAATCTGGACAAGTCTACGTGTCGGGATATCCGTCACCCCGCCCGGGGGAGAGCACCCAGGCGCCCGAGAGAAGGGACCGGTAACGTCGGGCGGGTACCGTGCCGACGACCGAAGGGCCATCCCGCATGATGACGACCGCCACGGCCTCCGACGGATCCTGGCTCGGCAGCCTCGTCGACGCCCTCGTGGGGCTCATGGATGTGATCGGCCCGTACGGCGCCGGCCTCGGCGTGGCCGCGGAGAACCTCTTCCCGCCCATCCCCAGTGAGGCGATCCTGCCGCTGGCGGGACTCGCCGCCTCGCGGGGCTCCTTCGCGCTGTGGGAGGCGATCCTCTGGACGACGGTGGGATCCGTCGTCGGCGCGCTCGCGCTCTACGGCATCGGCGCGTGGATCGGCCTCGAGCGCCTGCGCCGGATCGCAGACAAGCTGCCTCTGGTCAAGGTCGACGACGTCGACAAGACGGTCGCGTGGTTCCATCGCCACGGCGGGGCCGCGGTGTTCTTCGGCCGGTTCATCCCGATCTTCCGCAGCCTGATCTCGATCCCGGCGGGAGTCGCACGGATGCCCATCTGGCGCTTCGTGCTGCTCACGGGCCTCGGAAGCCTGATCTGGAACACGATCTTCGTGCTGGTCGGCTGGTTCCTCGGCGAGCAGTGGCACATCGTCGAGCAGTACATGGACGTCGCCCAGAACGTCGTGATCGCGGTGGTCGTGATCGCGATCGTCTGGTTCGTCGTGGTGCGCGTGCGCTCGCTGCGGGCCGACAAGCGCGCCGACAAGCACGCGGACTGACCGGGAGCGTCCGCAGCAGCGGGTCTGTTTCCCCGCCACTTGCCCCAATGTGCCGCTGTTCAGGTCTGCATGGCGGCACTTCGGGGCAAGTGGCGCGGTCGCGCGCCCGGTTCGGATCGGTGCCGCTGAGCGCAGCAGGCCGGCGACTCAGCCTTCGTAGGCGCGAACCCGCTCTCGGATCGATTCTGCGTGCGCATAGATGTCGTCGAGCGTCGAGATCGGATGCCGGGTCTCGTTCTTTTCAGCGTCAAACAGTCCGAGGTACTTCTGGCTCTTGCTGTTGAAGTGCAGACGAGCGATCGGCTTGCGATTATTGTCGTCAAGCAGGATCGCGAAGTAGGACTTGGCGTCCCGATGCGCGATGCGCTGGGGCTTCACTTCGCTGCAGGCGATCGCCTTAACGATCTGATATCCCTCGAGCTCCTCGAGTGTCGTTTCGATCTCTGTGTCGCGATCGAGATCAGCCTCTGCCACGGGCGCACTCGTCACGGGTGCAGTTCCGGTCGTGCTCTCGGACGCGACGTAGCTGCCAGCGCCGAGGGCGGTCTTCAGTCGCTCATTCACCTGGTCGCTGAGGTACTGCTTGAGCGCCTTCTGCACGAGGGGTCCGAACTGCTCCCGCACCTTCTGCGTGTACGAGCCCTCGTAAACCTTGGCCGTCAAGTACTTCGCCCACTCCGGAGTCGGGGTCTTGAAGTCCTCGGCGAGTGCCCGCTTGATCGCTCCGACGTACTTGAGCTCCTCGGCCGCGCTGACGATCGAGTTGAGGTCGAAGTTCTCTTTCGTGAGCTTCTTCAGCTCAGGAATCAGCGATTCGTCCAGATCCGCGAGGTCTAGGACGAGGAAAGGCTTGGAGTCCATGCGGTTGGGGGCGTCGAGGTCCGTATAGAAGTGATAGACCTCCCCGTTGGTGAGAACAGCGATCCGAGCATTGGTCACGGCGAAGTAGCGGAAGAGCTGCGACGCGTGCTCGATCTTGAGGTTCGAGAGCTTGCACTCGATGAGGAGCTGGACCTCGCCGTCGCGGAGGATCGCGTAATCGATCTTCTCGCCGCGCTTGATGCCGACATCGGCTGTGTACTCGGGCACGACTTCCAGCGGGTCGAACACGTCGTAGCCGAGAACAGACGAGATAAACGGCATGATGAATGCCGTCTTCGTCGCCTCCTCTGTCTGAATAGCGTGCTTCTGGTTCTGCACCTTGAGTGCGAGGGCTTTGAGCCTCTCAGTGAAGTCCATCTTGCGTCCTTGTCGCGGGAAAGACGGCGATCAATGCCGTAAGTACATACCTATCGCGTTCGAAGGAACATTCACGCCAATCGTTCGGTCCGGGCGTGGCGAGCCGACGGCCGATCAACCTCAACGACAAGCGTCCGCAGCAGCGGGCCTGTTACCCCGCCACTTGCCCCAATGTGCCGCTGTTCAGGCCTGCATGGCGGCAGTTCGGGGCAAGTGGCGCGGTCCCGCGTCCGGTTCGGATCGGCAGGCCGCGTGGGTGCGGTCGGGCAGGTGGCGTGGGTCAGCCGGTCGTCAGGGCCTCGACGATGTTCTCGAGCGCGGCGACGCCCTCCTGCATGCGCCACTGGGCAGGGTCGTCCGAGCTCGTGGTCGTGACGACGACGCGGTAGCCGGGCAGCCACGACTCGAGCTCCAGTCCCGTCGGGACGTAGGCGCCGACCGCGTATCCGCCCACCGCGTCCAGCGCATCCGACGTCTGCACGCCGCCGAGCTCGGTCTTCTCGGCCTCGGTGCGGCGGCGCGCGACCTCGTCGGCGTCGGCGGTCTCGCGCGAGACCCACACCTCCACGCGTGACGTCACGCCCCGGTCGGCGATCGACTTGCCCTTCTCGGCGGCCCAGCCGCAGGCGACGCGGCTGGAGCTCGACGCCGTGATGCCGCGCAGCTCGTGGAACCCCTTCGCGAGCGGCGCCGCGAGATCGAACAGGTCGTCGCACGTCAGCAGCGACAGCCCCAGCGCCGCGATCGCGTCCACGACGACGTGCGCCGCCTCGGGATCGGGCCACTCGTCGGGCAGGCGGGACGCGAAGCGCGCGCGCTCGTCCGGCGTGCACTCGGCCAGCGGCGCGACCGCCGTGGCGGCCGCGTCACGCCACGCCGGCGTCGTCGCGAGGTCCCCGGTGGCGGAGCGGAACCGCGGCTGCTGCGCGAGCACCGCGAACAGCGCGGCCGCATCCGACTCGATGTCGCGGCACGTGGCGGTCCAGGAGTCGAGCGTGGGGGCCTCGCGATCGGCGAGTACGGTCCAGGATGCGCCGCCCGGCGGTGCCGCGGCCGCCGCGACGAGCGTCTCGGCGGACGCCGCGGCGAGGGTGTCGAAGGCGCCGGCGGCGCCGACCCGGATCGCTGCGGCGGCCGCCCGCGCGCCCTGCACCTGGGTCGCCTCGGCCTCCGGCCCGATGGCGGGCGGCTCGGTCAGCTCGGCCGCACACGCCGTCAGCGTCGTGCCGAGCTCGGCCACGGTCGACGCGTCGTCGAGCGGCCGCGTCTGCGCGGCACCGCAGTCGTACAGATCGGAGATCAGCTCGGTGACGGACGGATCGGGCACCTGGCCGAGCGACACGTGGCGCGCGAACGCCGTGAGCAGATCCACCGTCGCCGTCCGGGTGTCGACGCGCGCGACGGCGCGCAGCGCGGGCTCACCGGCGCTCAGCCCGACATCGACGCCCCCGCCCGGCGGCAGGAGGGCCGTCCCCTCGTCGTCGACGAGCCCCGCCGCGACGCGCCAGACGCGGTCTCCGGCGTCGTCGCGCGTCACCCACGCGAACGTCGCGTCGCCCGTGAGCTCGAGCGCGCGGGTCGTGGTCTCCCGGCTGCGCGTCCTGACCGTCAGCACGTCGGACTGGTGCGCCTCGAAGCACGTCGCGATCGCGGACTCGGGCCGCGCCAGATCCGGATCAGCGGATGCGCCGACCCAGTCGGGCAGGACGGCGTCCTCGCAGCGCGGCGCGGCCGGCCCGGCCACCGGCGCCGCGGCGTCGTCGAGCGCCGAGGTGGCCCACGTCACGATGCCGCTTCCCGACATCTGCACCGACAGCGCGCCGTCCGCCACGGCCGGGGCGCCCGGCTCGGGCACCCACACGTGGCGGTCATCGTCCCAGCGCACGAGCGCCGCAGCCGCCGCAGCCTCGGCGGGCACGTCGGACACATCCCACGAGAGCGTGACCGGAGCGCGGAAGGCGGTGGGGGTGTCCAGTCGCACCGGAGTGCCGAACACCTCGCTCGCGATGCCGGAGTCGGCGCCTCCGATCCGCGCGCCGACGGTCACGTTCGCGACGTTCGTCGTGACGGCGCCCTCGGGCACATCGACCGTCACGTCGCCTGAGGTCCACTGGTCGCCGTCGCGGTCGACCTGCGTCGTGCGCGCATCCGCGAAGGACGGAGCGGGGTCGCGCCGCGCCTCGCCGGCGGACGGCTCGGGCACGCAGGCGGCGAGCCCCAGCACCAGCGTCGCCGCCGTGATCGCGGCGGCCGCGCGATGCAGTGCTGTCCTCACGCGTCCACGGTAGCCGCGGCGCGTGCGACCTCCCGGGCGGCGCTCCGGGATCCGCGCCGGCCTCCTCCGGCCGGACCCCGACGCCCGGCCCACCACCGCGCTCAGGCCGCCCGGCGGTCGCCCGGCCGTTCGTAGGATGGAGCAGACAGGCGAACAGCAGGGGAGCGCATGCCGGCCGAACTCATCCATCTCGTGCGCCACGGCGAGGTGTACAACCCCGACGGCGTGCTGTACGAGCGCCTTCCCGGCTTCCGCCTCAGCGACGACGGCCGCCGGATGGCGCGCGCCGCAGCCGAGCACATCCAGGGTCTGAATCGCCCTGTCACAGCGCTGCTGAGCTCTCCCCTGCAGCGCACGCTCGAGTCGTCCGAGCCGTTCACCGAGCTGTTCGGGCTCGAGCCGCGCATCGAGGACCGCGTGATCGAGCCGACGAACGTGTTCGCCGGCCTGCGGATGAGCCGCGCACTGCGCCGACCGTGGAAGTGGCGGCACCTGCGTCGGCCGTCCGTGCCGAGCTGGGGGGAGCCCTACACGCAGGTCGTGGAGCGCATGCGCGCCGCGCTCGACGAGTCGTGGCATACGACGCCCGAGGGCGACGTGGTGATGGTGTCGCACCAGGCGCCCATCTGGCTCACGCACCTGTCGGTCGCGGGACTGCCTCTGCCGCACGACCCGCGCACGCGCCGGTGCGCGCTGTCGAGCGTCACGTCGTTCGAACGCAGAGGCGACGTCTGGCGCGAGGTGTCGTACGCCGAGCCCGCACCCCTCGACGACGCGGTGGACGTCGGGGCCGTGTAAGGGTTCATTCGGCTGGCGCACAGCCCGCTCATCACGCGAAACGTAGGATGGGGGAGTGTCCCGCGCAGCCCGATCCGCCCGCCGTCTGACAGCGCTCCTGGGTGCCGCCGCGCTCGCGCTGACGCTCGCCGCGTGCAGCCCGGACCCGGTCGCCGAGGACTATCGCGAGGGCTCCGACAAGGGCTACATCTCGGGCCAGTTCCAGGTGGAGGAGATCGACGAGGCGGAGCGCGGCGAGCCCGTCGTGTGGGCCGGCGAGACCGACACGGGGGACACGCTGTCGAGCGAGGACGTCGCCGGCGACGTCGTCGTCGTGAACTTCTGGTACGCGCAGTGCCCGCCGTGCCGCGTGGAGGCCGAGCACCTCGAGTCCGTCTGGCAGGACTATCGGGATCAGGGCGTCTCGTTCGTCGGCGTCAACACGATCGACCAGGCGGATCAGTCCCGCTCGTTCGCCGAGAAGTGGGGCGTGAGTTACCCCAGCGTGATCGACGCGAACGACGGCGACGTCAAGCTCGCGTTCGCCGCCGTGTCGCCGATCAGCGCGACCCC